>JBMORS010000146.1:0-8007 GCA_049319925.1 Patescibacteria group bacterium
CTAACCCTACAAAGTTTAATATTTTTTCAACAACTCCTTTTAATTCTTCAAAAGAATCTATATAAATATTTTTATTATCGCCCTTTTCTTTTTTTACCAACCTTATAGAAAGAGCTAAATTATAGCCTTGGATTTTCTCTAAATCATCTGTTTGCTCTTTTTTATTAAAAACCCTACCCATTTCATACATTTTAATATCTTCACTACTGGATCTTTTACAATTATAAGCAAATTGGGGTAAAGTTGTTTCCATTAAAAGCTGTCTCAAAAAAATCATCTTACTGTCAACAGGATTGAATAATTCAATCTCTACCTTACCCTCTTTAAATTGAGACAAAGCACTTCCGTCCGTAAACGAATAACTCATAGTCTCGTTCCAACCTAAGGAAGTCAGCAAATCTCTGATTTTCCAGCGCAATTCCTGTTTAGGATCCTTAAGCGGCGGATTAATGGGAAACTTGGGTAAAATTTTAGGCAATCTGCCGTAACCGTAAATTCTAGCCACTTCTTCCACCAAGTCTTCGGGAATCGTTATATCGCGCGTCGCCCTAAAACTAGGCGGAGTAACTATTAAATTATCACCATTATCTTGTACTTTAAATTCCAAACGGCTTAAAATTCCTATAACTTCTGATTTGCCAATATCAGCACCCAACCGACGCCATAACCATTCCAAGGGTAAATTAATTGATTGTATTTTTAGGGGTTTAGGATATTCATCCGCTACCTTGCTTACCACTTTGACACCAGGCACTATTTCCATAATTAGCTTAACTACTCGACGTAAAGCCATTTCAGCTAATTCTGGATCCAAAGCTTTTTCAAACCTTACCGAGGCTTCGGTCCTAAGTCCTAATTTAGCCGAAGTTTGACGAATATTTATAGCATCAAAATTAGCGCTTTCCAAAACAATACTAGTAGTTTTACCATCTACTTCACTGTTAGAACCACCCATAACGCCAGCTATAGCCAAAGACTTTTTTTTATCAGCAATCACCAACATATCTTCAGTTAATTTTCTCTCCACACCATCTAAAGTAACTATTGATTCACCAGACTTAGCTGTCCGCACTATAATCTCGGGGCCTGCTAATTTATTCAAATCAAAAGCATGTAAGGGTTGACCCATTTCCAATAAAACATAATTGGTAATATCCACGATATTGTTTATTGGCCGAACACCCAAGCAAACCAAAGCCTGCTTAAGCCATTTGGGTGACGGACCAACTTTTAAACCACTCATTACCACCCCCAAATAACGTTTGGCCTTGGTTTTATCTTTCAGACTAACTTTCAAAGATACTTCTTTGGCTGACATTTCTATAGCCGGTGGCTCTGGTAAATTTAAAGGCACCTGCCAAATAGCGCTAAGTTCCCTAGCTAAACCAATATGACCCCATAAATCGGGCCGATGAGTTAAAGATTTATTTTCTATATCCAAAATAACATCGTCATAAGCCAAAGCCTCTGCCAGCGGTGTGCCTGGCTTAGCTTCTAAATTAGTTAAATCCATTATGCCGTGCTCTACCGCTTGATCATCTGGTAAAGCTAATTCCTCAGCCGCGCAAGCCATACCTTGGCTTACCTGTCCCCGAATAACCACCTCTTCCAATTTTATAAAATCACCTTGGCCGTGCCACTTTACCATAGCGCCGGGCTTGGCTAAGGCCACCTTCATACCTTCCCGTAAATTAACTCCACCGCAAACTATAGTTACTGACTCTTTGCCAATATCCACCTTGGCCATTTTTAATTTATCTGCCTGTGGATGATCATAAACTTCTGTTACCTGCCCCACTACCACGTTTTGTAATCTTTGTGATTGATTAACCACACCTTCCACCTCTACCACGCTCATAGTTAAAGTTTCCATTAATTCCTTGTCGGACAATGGTTTTATCGGCTGAACAAACTTTTGTAATAGCTGCCAGGAAACTAACATAGGAAAATCAAAATTCAAATATCAAAAGTAAAAATTAAAATTGTTTTAAAAATCTTAAATCACCGCTTAAAAACAATCTAATGTCATCAATTTTATAACGCATCATAGCCAACCGAGATAATCCTAAGCCAAACGCTAATCCTGAATATTTTTCTGGATCAATGCCGCCGGCTTTTAAAACATTGGGATGAACCAAACCACAGGGCAAAAGTTCTACCCAGCCGCGCTGCTTGCAAACACTACAACCTTGGCCAGCGCAAATAAAACATCTGATATCCAGCTCAAAACCCGGTTCCACAAAAGGAAAATAACCAGGCCTTAGTCTTACCTCTACTTCCCTTTTAAATATTCCTTTAAGCAATTCAGACATTACTGCCACTAAATTAGCAATGGAAATATCAGTATCTATAACCAAGCCTTCCATTTGCCAAAAAGTATGCTCATGCGAAGCATCCGTGGCTTCGTACCTAAAAACCCGGCCTGGCACTACCGCTCTAAGCGGTGCACCATACTTTTGCATGGCTCTTATTTGCACCGGCGAGGTATGAGTTCTAAGTAGCCAACGATTATCAGGTTGTCCGCCCTTAACATAAAAAGTATCCTGGGTATCACGCGCCGGATGCCAAAAAGGAATATTAAGAGCTTCAAAGTTATGATACTCATCTTCCAATTCTGGGCCGTCTAGGACCATAAAACCCATTGACCTAAAAATATCTTCTAGTTCCCTTTGTACCCGCATTATGGGATGAATCGTGCCAGTAGTAAGTTTTTTGCCAGGTACTGTTACATCGATTACGGAATCATTAACACTCGCTCCACTTAACCTTTTAAGTAAATCCTGATGAGCTGTTTGTAATTCCTGTTTTATCTGATTAGCTAGTTGTCCTAAGACAGGCTTTTCTTTGTCAATCGTGTCTTGCAATAATTTTAACAGCCGACTTAATTCTCCTTTGCGACCTAAATATTTTTGACGCCAAGTCTCCACTTCGGTTGATGATTTTATTTTATCAACCTCTTGCAAAGCGACTTTTTTTAGTAACAAAAAATTATCTTGTAATGACACAAATTTATTCATTAATCCCGCGGACGCGGGGCGGCTCCAGTTAAAGCCAAAAATTCCAATAAACTTAAGGTGGCAATCAACAAAAGCAAATTCCACCAAGTCAATAAACCATTAACCTGTAAAAACAAAGAAACAATTACTATCAAAGACAACCAAACCGCCTGGCGGAAAGAAACGGAAATATGTCGGAATAAAGCTTCATCCCGCCGCCTAAAATAACGCCAGGTAAAACCCAAAAGAGTTAAACTTCCCGCCAAACTTAAAAACAAAGCCAAATAAAAGAAAGCTAGGCCCAAACTGCCAGCCACCTCTGGATTTAAATAATTTATTACCAGCAGAAAAGCACCCCAGGAAACAAGGGTGCCTAATGACATCCAAAATAAATAGTGTTTAAGCTTCATATTTGGCTAAAATAACAAAAAATTCACCTAAATACCACTACTTAATTATAGCATGTTTTAGGCTTTGTTACAAGCCATATTTAACTGATAAAACCTAGCTATTTTTAGGCTAAAACTAAGCAAAAATCCTTAAACGATAAACCCGACCATTAAGCCTGGCTTTTAAACTGTCTACAAGATCAATTTCTATCATTCTAAGTTCGCTAGCTAATCCAGGTGAAGATAAAGAAACCTGCAAAGTATCACCCTGCAAAACCACCCGCCTAATAGAATCGGCCGCACTCGGACCAAAACGTTTTTTTACTTCCTCTTTAAAAGCCTCGGCTACTGCAGCCGCTTCCACAGCCGGCGCTATACCTTGCTGCCTAAGCCGATCAGATAATAATTTTTTAATTTCTTGGAACATAAAAACTTAAAAATAAAAAATTAAAATTCCAAACTCCAATATCTAAATCCCTAATATTTATAATCATAACACACGAATTAGGAACTACATTTTTTGGCTATTTCTTCCATACTTGCGAGTATGGAAGTATTTTCCTAATTAATAATTCTGATTATTTTAGTAAACATCCCGCGTATACAGAATAAAAGCTTAACTTTTATTCTTAATGCTATACTTCCAATTCCAAAAATTCACAATCATGCGGCGGGGCTTTAGTGTGAGCCGCCAAAAAAGAATTATTTTTCACAGTATCTTCTATTATTTTTATATCTTCTATATACTCTGCTTTAAGTTTATCAATTTCCTTTTGGTTGGCCAAAAAAACATCAGATAACTGATTGGAAACCAAATACCAATACCTAGCACCCAATACTTTGGTCCGCAAAAATTCTTGAGCCGCGATTTGATAAATAATCAGCTGGTCTTTATCTACCTTTTTAAGACCTTGGCTGGGTAGGCGGCCGGTTTTGTAATCAATAATTATTAAACCTTGTTCTGTTTTATCTAGTCTGTCAATTTTACCTACAAATTTATAAGGCCCTAAAGGTATTTTGAAAAATTTTTCCAAATGCTTAACTTGGGGCGGTTGGCTAACAAAAACTTCATAAAAATTTTTCAAAATATCCGGCCCAACCTGCTCACGATATTTAGCCTTATCAGTCTTATCTTTATACCATTCATCAATCCAATATTTTTCATAAAGATTAACCAACTCCTGCCAAGATGGCAAAACTACTCCAGCTGAAACAGTATCGCTATCAGTCGCAAATAAACTGGTTTGTTTGGCCAATTGACGCACCGTATACATCCGTAAAAATTCTTCCAAAGTTTTATGAATAGTACTGCCAAAACTCATTTGTCCTGAGCCTGGCATAGGCAGCTTTAACAAAAACTTATATTTAAACTCCAAAGGACATTTTTTAAAAGCCGACACCGAGCTAAAGGAATAAGTTTCTGGTAAAGCGTAATGGTGCTCCAGTGATTCAATCTTAATAGGAACCTGTAAATTACCCTCTTTGAGCAAACCTTCCTGATTATCAATAGTAGATTTGGCAACCGGCGCCAACATATCAAGTTCGTATAAAAAACGCGAGGGTTTGCGAGCTGTTTTTCCCAAATAATCACGGGCTCGAGTTAGCCACAGTCCCTGCCGAGCCCTAGTTAAAGCCACATAAAAAAGACGCCTTTCTTCCTGCAAATGAACATCCCCCTCCGGTAGACTTTCTTTAACAAGCTCCTTAGGCAATTCAATCGCTTCCCGCCGCTCCGTGGAAGGAAAACGGCGGTCTATCAACTGGACTATAAAAACATAAGGCCATTCTAACCCTTTGGCTGAATGAGCCGTAATTACTTTGACTGTTTCCGGGCCAGTTTCTAAATCAACTGGTAATTGACCTTGCTCACCAGCTTCTTTTTCCAAATTAAAATAAATCAAAAATTGATTTAAGGTTTTATCAATGGCCTCACTTTCAAAACGCCTGATCCGTTGATAAAAAGAATTTAAAAAAGCCGCTTCTTGCACCAAAGCCGGATGCTGCAGTCGTTCATTAATTCCCAAATCATTTACCACACTAACATAAACTTCGCTAGCTGAACGCTGCCTGGCCAAAGCGCTGTGTTTGGACAAACTATTCTGTAGTTCAACAATAACAGTTTGCCCGGGCGCGCTTAAACCAGTAACCGGCCCGGCTTTAATTGCTTCGTAAAGCGACACAGTATGTTTGGCTGCGTAATGAGACAAAGCTGATAAATCAGCTTGGCTCAAAGCAAACGGCTCACGCGACAAAACCCGATAAAGAGCGCCTGACTCATGATAATCATCAAGCAATTTTAAATAACTAACTACGTCCAAAATAATTGATTCGCTATAAAGCCCGCGATTAGCCACATATTCATAAGGCAAACGACGTGCTTTTAGAGCCTGTAAAAAAATATCTGCCTGAGAATTAGCCCGCACTAAGACAGCAAAATCACTCCATAGGGCGCCAGTTTTATTCTTTAAGGTGATTATTTTGTCAGCCACCCAATCAGCTTCTTCGCCAGCCGTGGCAAAATCATAACAACCAATTTCAGCCTGGCCGGATTGTTGCGCTTTAAGACGCTTGGATAATTTATTTTGACCGGAGTTAAGTTTTACTTCCAAGCGATAAGGGTTGTTGAGTTGAATAAATTTATAGGACAAATCCAGTATATTCTGACAACTGCGATAGTTATCAGTCAACCAAACCTGCTTAGCTGATGGATAATCGTTTTTAAACTCCAAAATATTAGACAGTGAAGCTCCGCGAAATTTATAAATAGACTGATCATCATCTCCTACTACTGTAATATTATTATTAGGCGCGGCTAATAATTTAATAAGTTCGTATTGAGCGTAATTAGTATCCTGAAATTCATCCACTAAAATATATTTAAAACGACCTGATAATTCTTTTAAAATATTAGGACGAGTTCTGAATAATCTTAAAGTGTAATTTATTAAATCGCCGAAATCCAAAGCCCCTTTGTCGTGCAATAACTGCTGATAAATCTTATAACTATTAGCTACTTCCTTAAGCCGCGCCGCCTCACTTTCTACTTCAGCCTGATCTGAATCAGTCTGAGACAAAGACTTATTTTTTTTATTTTTAACAGTCTTTTTCTTTTTTAAAAATTCACCGGCATCGCTGTCTAATTGTTTATTTTCAGCTAACTTAAGATAATCCTCCGGATAAACCGCCTCATCTTTAGCCCGAGAAAAATGCTGCAATAAAGCGTGAATAAATCTGGTAGGACTACCTAAGGGTCGATAATAATCCAGATCAAATTTATCCAAATTAGCCTGAACCAACAACCATTGTTCAGTCTGACTAAAAACTTTAAAATCGCTATTTAAACCTATAGCTAAGCCATAATCCTGCAAAATCTGCTGACCAAAAGAATGAAAAGTAGCAATAAAAGTGTTAACATAGCCCAATGGTAATAGCTTGTCTACTCTTTCTTCCATTTCTCTAGCGGCCTTATCTGTAAAAGTTAAAGCCAAAATTTCTTCGGGCTTAGCTAATCCCTGACTAATTAACCAAGCTACCCTTTTGGCGATTACTGTAGTTTTACCAGTACCGGCGCCAGCCACTATTAACAAAGGTCCGTTTTTATGAGTTACGGCCTTAATTTGTTCCTTATTCAAACCAACCAACAAATCGCTGTTATCCAACATAATATAAAAACTGCGTTACCTTAAATTCCAGTGTAACACAGCTTTTAATATATTTTAATTATGACTTACAACCGACTGACCAAAAATTGAATTATTCAACCTGCATGCCCGGCCGCTTTTTATCACGATGCTTGCGCGCCACTTTAAGCCTGGCTAATTCCTTTTCTAATTTAGCTGCCAAAGCCGTATAATCGGTAGCCTCGGTTGTGCGGGATTTCTCCATAAGTTCTTTGGCTCTCTGTCTAGCCTGATCAGCTCTAGTCTCATCTATTTCTTCGGCTCGCTCGGCGGTATCAGCCAATACCACTACTGCGCCAGGACGAACGTTTATAAAACCACCGGAAACAGCCAACCAAATTTCTTGGCCAGAAATTTTTATTTTAATCTCACCGGCTGACAAATTAGCCACCAATGGCAAATGATCAGGCAAAACTGTTATTTCTCCCATTTGGGTAGGTAAAGTAACCGCTTCTACCTCTGGCGCGTCAAAAACTACTTTTTCCGGGGTAGCTATTTGAAAATGAAAGGTCTTCATAAAAATTTCTGTTTCCTGATTCGTTATTATTGAATTCTAATTTGATAAAATATAAAAACTATTCACCAACTTCTTCAATACCACCCTTCATGTAAAAAGATTGTTCGCCTTTATCATCATGCTTACCGTCTAAAATTTCCTTAAACCCACGCACGGTTTCCTGACGCGTAACGTATTTACCTGGACGACCAGTAAAAATTTCGGCGGTAAAGAACGGTTGAGATAAGAAACGCTGAATCTTACGAGCTCTGGCTACGGTTATTTTGTCTTCTTCGGAAAGCTCATCCATACCTAAAATAGCTATTATATCCTGCAAATCCTTATAGTGTTGCAAAACGCGCTGTACTTCACGAGCCACTTCATAATGCTCCTGACCAACAATGCCGGGGTCTAAAATAGTAGACGTAGAATCAATCGGGTCTACC
>JBMORS010000147.1:0-7927 GCA_049319925.1 Patescibacteria group bacterium
TAGCGCCCGGTGCCATAGATACACCTATGGCTTCTTCGTCCAATATGCCCAAAGAAGCTTTACAAGGCTTAATGGCCCGCATACCGCTTAAAAGAATGGGTTTGCCTGAGGAAGTGGCGGCGGCGGCCGTGTTTTTAGCCTCAGATGAAGCTAGCTATGTAACTGGCGCCACTTTGCATGTGGACGGCGGTTGGTTGGCTACTTAGGTTGTATTAATTAGTTTTATGGATAATGAGGTATATAAAGCAGCTAAAATATTATGGGATTACCACCATCTGAATCAACAGTTAAGAAAAGCGGACTGTATTTTTGTTTTAGGTAGTCATGATGTTAGGGTTGCGGAAAGAGGGGCTGATCTATTTTTACAAGGCTATGCTCCCTTGATTATTTTTTCAGGTGGATTAGGTAATTTAACTAAAAATATTTGGTCAAAATCGGAAGCAGATATTTTTGCTGATATAGCGATAAGTAAAGGAGTGCCGAAAGAAAAAATTATTATTGAAAATAAGTCAACAAATACAGGAGAAAATATTTTATTCACTCAACAGATTTTAAAGAAAATAAAAATTGATCCGCATTCTTTTATTGTCGTACAAAAACCCTATATGGAGAGAAGGTCTTATGCAACTTTTAAAAAATTATGGCCCAATAAGGATTGCTTAGTTACTTCACCTAAAATATTTTTTGAAGCCTATCCTAACGCATATATTAAAGAAGATGACTTAATAAATATAATGGTTGGTGATTTACAAAGGATTAAATTATATCCAGAAAAGGGTTTTCAAATAGCACAAGAAATTCCTGACGATGTATGGTTAGCTTATGAATTTTTAGTAAAAAAGGGCTATAATAAGCACCTAGTAAAAGATTGATTTATGAATAAGCCGGTTTTTGAAATTTTGTTTGATATTGGTGGCACTTATTTGCGGGCCTATTTGATTAAACAGGGCAAGCTGGTTAAAACCATTAAGCTTAAACAGCCGAGTAGTTTGGTTTCTTTTAAAAAAGTTTTTGTTAAGTTGTTTGATAAATTATCAGCTGGTCGATTGGTTAGTCTGGTTGATATTGGCGTGGCCGGACGGGTAAGTGGCAGTTTGGTTATAAGTTGTAGTAATATTCCTTTTTTAAAAAATTTTGATTTTAAAACTTTGTTACCGGCAGGTGTTAAATTAATAGTTGACAATGACGCCAGATGGCAATTGCGTCGAATTTTAAAAACTAGATCAAATTTATCAAAGATAAAAGTGTTACTGATAACTTTAGGTACGGGCGTGGGGCGAGCGCTGGCTATAGGTGGCCTGGTTAAAAAAATAAAAAAATTAGAAAGCCGCGAATTGTGGGAAAGGGAATATAAATTAAGGCGTTATGATAAATCGGCTGATTTTGTAAAATGGTTACAGCCGAGGCTTTTTAAGTTGATAAAAAAATACCGCCCGACGGTTTTGGTTTTGTCTGGCGGGGTGGTGGAGAAGAAGAAAGGGCTTAAGACGGAGTTGTGTAAACTGGAAAATATTAAAGGTGTAAGAGTGTTAGTGGTTGATTAGAATAAAAAATATCAAATTTCCAATTCTAAATAGCAAATTAATATCAAATATTTTAATGACAAATTAATTATTATTTTGTCATTGATTTGTCATTTGTAATTTGATATTTGTAATTGTGCCTATTAATCTGGAGGAGAACGGGTGAAGCAGTTTTGATCCGAGGATCACGGCTTCGAATTAATTGATTTCTGGTTAGAGCCAGTTATTACCGGCTAAACAAACCAGCCCAATTAATTTTGTCTCCCCTCCAAGTTATTAAGCACAAAACTTGATTGTTAAATAACAGTTAAATATATAATTAGGGGCCAAAAAGTCAATGGTTATGGAACTTTAAAAATTGCTTAATTTATTTTAGCTAAAATTAGGCACGAAAAAGTTGGTTCCACGCCGGTTTGTCAATTGTTAGGCTTAGGGTTTAAACTAAATACAGTGATAATTTATTAATCATTTTATGGAAAAAGAACCAAACTTGGGTAATAAACCAGAGGAAGTACTAACTCATATTAAAGAATTAGCAGCTCAATATCCTTTGGAAATAAAAAACTGTCAGACTAGGGGAGATACCTGGCTAAATTGTTATGGTAATTGTTTGGCAGCCAGTAGTTTTTATATTCAATCCAAAGAATCCTATTTGTCGCCAGAAGATTATGGTAAATATATGTCAAAAATCAAAAATCTGTTTGATAAGATATCAGATTTACAGGGTGATTATTCGGATAAACAGGCAAATTTACCAGAAGATTTAAAACAAAGCCTGTTGGAGGAATTGGATATTACCAAAGATTAAAATTATTTTTATGAGCAAAGATCAAATTTTTACCGCCAGCGCTATAGTTTTGTTGCTGTTCGTGGCTTTTGTGGATTGGAGTGTTATTTCTTGGTTGGTTTTAGCGGCGATTATTTTGTTGCTAGCGGCCTGGTATAAAAGAGGAAGATTTTGATTTTTAACTAAGTTAATCATAGCTAACAAAAGTTGTCTTTTGTTGTTTATTTTGCTAGCCTTAGGATATGTTGCAATCACAATTATTCAGTAAAACAGCCAGACAAGTGGCCGGGGAAGAACAATCTATTAACGCTCGCCTGTTAACTCAAGCTGGTTATATAGATAAACAAATGTCCGGGGCTTATAGCTATTTGCCGCTGGGACTCAGGGTTTTTAACAAGATTTGTCAGATTATCAGGGAAGAGATGAATAAAGTAGGCGGGCAGGAAATGGTAATGACTTCCTTACAGCCTAAAGAATTATGGCAGACAACCGATCGCTGGATAACACCAGAAGAGATAATGTATAAGTTTGAGGAAAAATCAGGTTCTAGCGTAGGCTTGGCCTGGACTCACGAAGAGCCGATAACACAAATAGCCAAACGTTTTATAAGTTCTTATCGTGATTTGCCTAAATACGTTTATCAATTGCAGACCAAGTTCCGCAATGAACCTAGGGCCAAATCGGGTATTATGCGTACCCGGGAATTTGTAATGAAAGATTTGTACAGTTTTCACACCACGGAAGAGGATTTGGATATTTATTATGAAAAAGTTAAACAGGCTTATTTACAAGTTTTTGATCGTTGCGGTCTTAAAGCTTTGGTAGTAGAGGCTTCGGGTGGGGCTTTTACCAAAAAATATTCCCATGAATTTCAGGTTTTAACTGAGGCCGGTGAGGATTATATAATTTATTGTCCGGTTTGTTCTTATGCTCAAAATTTAGAAGTAGCCCAAGGTCAAGCAGATCAAGATTGTCCCAGTTGTCATAAAGGCAAATTAGCTAAAGGGAAAAGCGTGGAGGTGGGTAATATATTTAAATTAGGTACTAAATTTTCAGAAAGTTTAAAACTTTTTTACAGCGATGAATCAGGTCAGCTTAAACCGGTTATTATGGCTTCTTACGGTATTGGGCCGGGTCGAGTAATGGGTACTATTGTGGAAGTTTATAATGATGAATCGGGAATTATTTGGCCGGAAACAGTAGCACCGTTTAAAATTCATTTATTAAACCTGGGTAAGGAAGCCGAGACGTCTGATTTGGCTTTAACTATGTATAATAAGCTAGTGGCCGCGGGGGTAGAAGTTTTGTATGATGACCGCGATGAATCAGCCGGAGTAAAACTTAAAGACGCCGATTTGTTAGGGTTGCCTTGGCGAGTGGTAGTTGGCCAAAAAAATCTTCCCCAAGTTGAATTAAAGGCTAGAAATTCTAAGGCTACAGACTTACTGACAGTGGAAGAATTATTGAATAAATTTAGTGTTCAGTGATAGGTATGGACATATAGCTTAGTTTTGGATAGAATTAGGCTGTATGTTTAAGTCTTTATTAGGCAGATTTTCGCGCGATATCGCCATTGATTTAGGTACGGCCAATACCTTGGTTTATGTTAAGGACAAAGGCATTGTGGTAAACGAGCCTTCGGTTGTAGCTATAAACACCAGAAACGATCAGATTGTGGCCGTGGGTCATGACGCCAGAAAAATGATTGGTAAAACGCCGCCCCATATTGTAGCCACTCGGCCCTTGGTGGATGGCGTGATTTCTGATTTTGAAGTTACAGAAAAAATGCTTAAGTATTTTATAGATCGGGTACATCGGGAAAGTTACGCTATTTCGCCCCGGCCGCGAGTAGTAATAGGCATACCTTTGGATGTTACTGAAGTGGAACGCAAAGCAGTGGAAGATGCCGCTCAGTCAGCCGGAGCTAGGGAGGTTTTGTTAATCGAAGAGCCGATGGCGGCGGCTTTAGGCGCCAGGTTGCCGGTTCGTGATGCTACTGGACAATTGATAATAGACATTGGTGGTGGTACTACCGAAATAGCTGTTATTTCTTTGGGCGGTGTGGTTATGTCGCGTTCTTTGCGTATAGCTGGTGATGAAATGACGGATACTATTATTCAATTCGTACGGGATCATTTTAACCTGTTGTTGGGTGACCGCACGGCTGAAGAAATAAAAATTAAAATCGGTAGTGCCGTACCTTTGGACGATGCTTTGGAAATGAAGGTTAGAGGTCGAGATTTAATGACTGGTTTGCCTAGAGAAATTTCTGTTAATGATACGCAGGTTAGGGAATCTTTGCAGAAAATTATGAGAGCTATAGTGGAAAATGTTAAAGCTACTATAGAAAATACGCCACCAGAATTAGTGGCTGATATTTACGAACGGGGCATAGTTATGACTGGCGGCGGTTCCTTGCTTAAAGGTTTAGATAAATTACTGGCCGGTGAATTATCTATACCAATACAGGTAATCGATGATCCTTTAACTGCTGTGGTTAGGGGCGCTGGGGTTATATTGGATGATATTGAACATACCAGGGATTTATTATTGCCTTCCACTAAATAATGGACAAAAAAAATTATGCCAATTAGTTTATGGCGTCGTTTTGGTAAAATCGGCGCGGCTCTAGTATTTGTGATGGTTTTGGCTAACCCTTATGTTTGGGGAAGTTTATCAGCCGGATTACAATATGTTATTAAACCGGTCGGTCAAATTTGGCAAAAAGGAGTTAATTGGTTGGTTGTGTTTGGCCGAGCCCATCAATTAGACAGGGAAAATAGTCAGCTGATGAATCAGTTGGCCGATTTGTTTTATAATCAAGCAAACCAGCAGCAGTTGGAGCAGGATAATAAGGAATTAAAAGCTTTACTTAGTTTGCCAGTGTCTCTTGATTGGCAGGCTCAAGCTGTAGAAGTAATAGGTAAGCAGAATGACGAAAGTGGGGTTTTGTATTTGATTAACGCTGGACAAAATCAAGGTTTGGAACCAGGTTTGGCAGTAGTAGCTGGTTTGGAATCTAAACAGGATCAGCCGAGTGGTTTATTGGTCGGGACTATTAAAAGCGTTAATAGTCAGACAGCCGGGTTTATTTTGACAACTAGTCCTAATAGTCGGTTAGTGGCTCAAATATTAAATGTCGGTCGAACCCAAGGATTGGCTACGGGTGAATATAATTTAGGTTTGCGCATACGTTATATTCCTCAAGATCAGCCGGTAACGGTCGGCGAATTGGCTGTAACTGGTAATGCCGACCCTCAATTACCAAGCGGTTTATTGCTAGGCGTGGTGTCTAGTATAGAGGCTAACGACAGTTCTTTTTTTAAAACTGCCGTAGTGACTCCGCCTATAAAATTGGATAAATTTAAATATCTTTACGTTTTAAAAAAACCGTAAAAGCTTATGGCTTGGTGGTCTAATTTTATATTTGGTATTGTTTTATGGTTAATCAGGCAGGCTTTGTCGTTGTTTAATCCTTTGTTAGCCGATGTGGTCATGCTGGCTTGGCCTATTTATTTAGTTTGGCGGATTGGTTTTTTAGGACCTTGGTCGGCCTTACTTATAGCCAGTTTTTTAGTTGATGTATTAACATTTTCTGTTTGGCCAGTTTACACAGTGGCTACTTTTTTGTCCGGTATAATTTATCGACAGTTTATAGAAGATTTTTTGGCTGAGTCATCTAATTTAGGCAAAGGTTTAAATATGTTTGCCTGGCTTATAATTTGGCGTTTAATTCGTTGGTTAATTTTAGCTATTGGTTGGCGCTTTGGTTTGGCTGGTTTTTTGCCTTTAACCGCTGGTTGGTTAAGCTGGTTTAGTTGGTTAGGTTATAGCGCTTTGGTTTTAATTATTTTAGGTCTAGTCGGTTGGTATAAATCTAAGTTTAAGAAAAAGTTTAATTATGCCTAGTTGGCGGCGCGATCCTTTTATTATAAAAGAGTATGGTGGCGACATAAAAGATCGTCGGGTTTTTGGTTTTAGCTGGCGCCGGCTGGAAGGAACTACTTTAGGTGAAAGCGGGGTAGGGACCCTGCGGCGGGTGATTGGCCAGGCAGTGCCTATGATATTAGCTATTGGCGTGATCGTAGTTTTATTGATTTTTTTTGTTAGATTAATTTATTTACAGGGCTGGCAGGGAGATAGTTGGCGTAATTTAGCCGAAGGTAATCGTATAAGATTGGAAATAGTAAATGCCCAGCGTGGTTTGATTACTGATCGTCATGGTGAACCCTTGATAAGAAATAATTCAACTTTTCGGGTGGTGGCCGTGCCGGCTGATATGCCTCGCGATGAAACCGCTCGCCAGCAACTACTAAACGAAATGTTGGCTTCGGTACCTGCTCAGTATGTTGAGCCGGACAAATTGAAAGATTTATCAAGTTTAGCTTACTTACCAGTGACAGTGGCCCAGAATGTACCCCATGACTTGGCGCTTAAACTTATGGTAATAAGCCGTAATTATCACGGCATTAGAGTAGAGCCTAGTAATGTTCGCGATTATGTGTCCGGCCAGGCTTTTGCTCATTTATTGGGTTATGTCGGTAAAATATCGCCTAATCAGTTTTCTGATTTAAGACAGCAGGGTTATCAATTAAATGACGATATCGGCCAAGCTGGTTTAGAAGCAACTTATGAAAAAGTTTTACGCGGTCAGCCTGGTAAAAAACAAGTGGAAGTGGATGCTTTTGGCAAAGAAAGAAAAATTTATGCCTGGCAAGAGCCGGTGGCTGGGGCTAAATTAGTTTTAACCGTGGATGCTAAGTTGCAGGCAACAGCTTATGAAGCCTTGCGTCAAGCAATTGGACAAACTAAACAGGCCGGTAGTGTGGTAGCTTTGAATCCCCAGACAGGTGAAATTTTATCTTTAGTCAGTTATCCCAGTTATGAGCCTAATATTTTTACAGTAAATCGGGATAATTCTAAAATAGCTTCTTTGTTGCAAGACCCGACTAAGCCGTTGTTTAATAGGGTAGTGGCCGGCGAATATCCGCCCGGTTCGACTATTAAGCCTTTTTTAGCCGCCGCTGGTTTAAAGGAAGGGGTGATAAACGATAGGACTACAGTATTTAGCAGTGGCGGACTTAGGTTGGGTGATCAATATTTTGCCGACTGGAAAGCTGGTGGACATGGCTTGGTTGATGTTTATAAAGCCATAGCTGAATCAGTTAATACTTTTTTTTATTTATTAGGCGGTGGCGGTGATGATAACAGCGGACTAGGCATCAGCCGGATAGTGGATTATTTGGAAAGATTTGGTTTTTCCCAGACCACGGGCTTAAATTTACCCGGAGAGAGAATTGGTTTTATTCCCACGCCTTTATGGAAGTTAGACAGGCTAAAAGAGCGTTGGTACAAAGGAGACACTTACAACATTTCTATTGGTCAGGGTGATTTATTGGTTACACCCTTACAGTTGGCAGTTAGTTATTCTGGTTTAGTAACTGATGGCCAAGTAAGAAAACCTTATTTAATAAAAGAAATAAATTGGCCCGATGGACAATCTGAAGAAACAGCGGTGGAAATAACCAATGATTTTAATATAGACCAATCGGTTTTAAAAATAGTTCAAAGAGGCATGCGTCAAACAGTTACTGATGGTAGCGCTAGGTATATGAAT
>JBMORS010000148.1:0-5580 GCA_049319925.1 Patescibacteria group bacterium
GGCCGATTAATGAAACCTTATTTAGTTGAAGAAATACATTATCCTGATGGCAAAGTAGAAAAAACTAAAACAAATTCAGTTCGCCAGGTAATAACTCCTCAGTCAGCCGCTATGGTATCAGCCATGTTGGTTAATGTAGTGGAAAAAGGGCATGGCAAAAGAGCTGGCGTACCAGGTTATTATGTGGCTGGTAAAACAGGCACGGCTCAAGTACCACTTTCTGGTGGCCAAGGCTATGACCCCAATAAAACCATTGGCAGTTTTGCCGGTTTCGCGCCCATAGATAATCCCCGATTTGTTATGGTGGTAAAAATAAGCGAGCCTAAAGATGTGGTTTTTGCCGAAAGTTCGGCTGCGCCTTTATTTGGGGAATTAGCTAAATTTTTGCTAGAGTACTATCAGGTACCGCCAGTTAGGTAAATAATAATTTATGAAATTTTTTTTGCGATTTATTTTAAAAATATTAGCCAAATTAACTTTGTGGCGTTATCGACCGATTATCATAGGTATCACCGGTTCAGTTGGCAAAACTAGTGTCAAAGAAGCGGTGGCTAATTTAGTGGCCAGTAGTGGCCGAACGGTTTGGCATAGTCAAAAAAATTTAAACAACGAGATAGGTTTGCCTTTGACTATTTTATTGGCTAAGGATTCGGCCTATAGAAATTTAATTCGTTGGTTAAGTATTTTTATTCAGGCTGTTGGTCGAATTATTAATAAAGATAGATATTACCCGGAGTTTTTGGTTTTGGAATACGGCGTGGATCATCCAGGAGATATGGATTATCTTTTGTCGGTGGCTAAACCTAGTATAGCTATTTTAACAGCTGTATCGGCTAGTCATTTGGAATTTATGGGTAGTTTGGAAGGAGTTTTTAAAGAAAAAAGTAAATTAGTAAAAGCTTTGCCGCTTAATGGTACGGCGATTTTGAATGGTGAAGATGCTAAAATTTTATCTTTGAAGTCTGTTTTAAAATGTAGAGTTTTAACCTATGGCCAAACGCCGGGTTTTGATATTTATGCCGAAGCCATAGGTTTGTCTGTTCAGCCGGCTTTAGGTACGACTTTTAAAATGGCTCTTCGCGGTAATAGCTGGCCAGTTACAGTGACAGGGACAATCGGCCAGCCTGTAGTTTTAACGGTTCTAGGAGCCGCCGCCGCCGGACAGGCTTTGGGATTTACTAATTTGCAAATATTAGAGGGTTTAAAAAGTTTAATTTTGCCACCTGGTCGTTTGCGTTTGTTACCGGGTATCAAAGAAACTATTTTATTGGATGATACTTATAATTCTTCCCCCCGGGCTGCTTTGGCGGCTTTGCAGGCCTTAGCTAGAGTGCCACTGGTTAATGATAATGCCAGACGCTGGGCTGTCTTGGGTGATATGTTGGAATTAGGTTCTCAGAGTGAACAATTGCATTTTGAAGTTGGTCAATCAGTCGCTGATTTAGGGATTAATTTTTTATTAACCGTAGGTAATGAATCAAGAGCAATTGGCCACGGTGCTTTGTCTAAGGGTATGTCTCAGGATAGAATTTGGCATTTTGCTGACGCCAAAGAAGCGGGGTTGTTTGTACAGGATAGATTAAATCAAGGTGATGTAGTTTTAATAAAAGGTTCACAAGGTGTACGCTGTGAAAAAATAACCAAGGAGTTAATGGCTCAGCCACAAAAGGCTAAGGAACTATTGGTTAGGCAATATGAGCCTTGGCTTAGTAGCTAGTAGCTTAGAGCTGGTAGTTAATTCTTTTAAGTTGACTTAAGATTATTTTTTACTTATTCTTATTTAGCTATAAGCCATTAGCTATTTGCTATTTATGGTCCCATCGTCTAGCCCGGTCCAGGACGACTCCCTCTCACGGAGTAAACTGGGGTTCGAATCCCCATGGGACTACCAAACTATTAATACTCTATCTTTTTTAGGTGGAGTTTTTTATTTAAAATTAAATTGACTTTTTTTATAGTCGCGCTATTATACAAATATGGTTAGTATATTAAACAACTCAGCTTGGTGGAACGCTTATTAAAAGCGGGTTGTTTTTTAATTTAATTCATTAATAAAATTATCAACACCCGCTTAAAACGGGTGTTTTTATTTATGTTAAAAAAAGATTATTCATTTTTATCTAGAGCAACTTGGCCTTGGCGATAAACAGTGGTTTTGTTTTTATTTACTTAATTTTAATTTTATGAATACATCTTTTAAAAATTTACCAGATAGCAAGGGCTATTTTGGAAAATACGGCGGACAGATAATACCGCCTGAATTAAAAAAAGTTATGGACGAGGTTTTAGATGAATATAATAAGGCTAAAAATGATGAAAAATTTATTTTGGAATACCAAAATTTACTTAAAAATTACGTGGGACGACCTTCGCCTTTGTACTTTGCCAATAGATTAACGGATTATTTGTCCGGTGCACAGATTTACTTAAAAAGGGAAGATTTAAACCATACAGGTGCTCATAAAATAAATCACACCTTGGGTGAAGCTTTGTTGGCTAAACGTTTGGGTAAAAAGAAGTTGCTGGCGGAAACCGGTGCTGGTCAGCACGGCGTAGCCGTGGCCACAGCCGCCGCTTTAGTGGGCCTTGATTGTGAAATACATATGGGTGAGGTTGATATAAAAAAACAATATCCCAATGTTATTCGTATGAAATTATTGGGCGCCAAAGTAGTGCCAGTGACACAGGGTAGTAAAACTTTAAAAGAAGCAGTGGATAGCGCTTTTTTAACTTATCTAAAGGAGAGCGATACTAGTTTTTTTGCCATTGGTTCGGTGGTGGGTCCGCATCCTTATCCGATGATGGTTAGGGATTTTCAGTCTGTAGTTGGTCTAGAGGCTAAACAGCAAATTTTGGATCAGGCTGGGCGTTTACCCGATTATCTTTTGGCCTGCGTGGGTGGTGGTTCTAACGCTATAGGTTTATTTAATGAATTTTTGGATGATGCTTCAGTTAAAATAATTGGAGTAGAGCCCAGTGGTCGTTCGCTTAAAAATCCGGGTGAGCATGCCGCCACTTTGACTTTAGGTAAACCCGGGGATATTCATGGCATGCATACTTATTTGTTGCAAAACGAAAAAAGCGAACCAGCTTTGGTTTATTCCATAGCTTCTGGTTTAGATTACCCAGGAGTTGGTCCAATACATGCTGATTTACTGGAAAGAAAACGGGCAGAGTATGTTACAGTTTCTGACCAAGAAGCAATACAAGCTTTTAGTTTGTTGTCGAGGTTAGAAGGGATTATACCGGCTTTAGAAAGTTCGCATGCCATAGCCTATGCCGTAAAGTTAGCCCCTAAACTAAAAAAAGATCAGATAATGATAGTTAACTTATCCGGCCGTGGCGATAAAGATATAGACTATATAGCGGACTTGATAAAGTTGTAAACTTAACTTGGCTTTACCCCCAAGAGTTAACTGATTCTTGGGGGTAAAATAAAAATAATTTATTTATGATATAATATTTTTATTATGCCTTGGTATTTTTTCGCCCTAGCCGCCGCGTTATTGGGTGGTTTAGCCACAGTCACTCAGAAAAAAGTTTTGCAAAAAGAACATGCCATGTCTTACGCGGCTACTTTAGCCTTAGTTAATTTATTGTTGTGTTTGCCGTTACTTTGGTTTATTGATTGGGCCGGTATTGAACCCAGGATCATTTATTATTTATGGTTGATTTCTTTTATTGCCGCCATAGCTTTTTTACTAGTGGCCAAAGGCGTCAGACACATGGAGCTTAGTTCATCATCACCTTTATTTATTATGGGGCCGGCCATTACGGCCCTATTGGCCTATGTTGTTTTAGGGGAAGCTTTAAATCGCTGGCAGACATTAGGTTTAGGTTTTTTGATGGTTGGGATTTATGTATTGGAAAGCAGGTCATCGGCCGGTTGGCTTGAACCTTTTAAGATTATTAAATCCAACAAATATATTCATTATATTTTAGGTGCTTTAGTGCTTTATGGTCTTACCGGTATAGTAGATCGGGTAGTTTTGGGTCATTATGGTTTTGATACCGTAGCTTATATTTTTTTGATCCATTTTTTCTTGGCTGTAAATTTACTGGCCATGTTATTCATTTGGCATGATGGGCTGGCGGATTTGAAAGACGGTTTTAGGGAGGTGGGTTGGTGGATATTATTGTTATCTGTTTTAACAGTCGGTTACCGTTGGTTTCAAGCTGAGGCAGTATCACTGGCTTATGTTGGTTTAGTTATAGCCATTAAAAGAACATAATCGTTGTTTGCGACTGTAGTTGGTGGCGAAATTTGGCATGAAAAAAATTTAGGTCGCAAATTAGTGGCCGCGATTATTATGGTAGCTGGCGCGATATTGGTGGTATTGTATTAAATAAAAAACAAAACCCGTCTGATAGTTAGACGGGTTTTAGGTTTATTTAATTATCCTTTGTTTTAGCAGGTTCGATTAAGTTTTTTATTACGTCCACTAAACCTTGGTAGTTGAAGTGATTATATAATTGTTCTGGCCAAGAAGGATCGCTAGTGTTTATTAGTGGATCAACGCCCTTGCCTTCAATCGGTTGGCCATCGTCACGTAGGGTAAGGCTATGAACCATAAAAATGGAATACGATTCTTCTGGATCGATAATGGTATTGAGCGGGAAGGTATTTTCTACTGTACCCCAGCCTTTGGTTGGACTGCCTAAAACCACACCGACATTGTATTTTTTAAGACTGGCGGCTATTACTTCGGCAGAAGATTGAGTAGCACTATCTGTTAAGATAACGACTTTTTTGTATTTAATTAAACTAGGTAACCAGCCGGTTTTGGTTTTAAAGGGTTGCGGCTCACCTTGATGATAGAATTCATAAGCATAGTTGTTTTCACCTACAAAAAATCCTAGGAAGTAGGGAAGAATATCAATAGCGCCGCCGATATTTCCTCTAAGATCTAAAATCAGGCTGTTTAAATTTTTATTGTTATTTACGCTGGCCGCCACTTTTTGAAACTCATCATAAGTGGTGGGGGAGATGCGTTTTATTTGTAGGTAAAAAATATCCGGATTAAAAACTTTACCTATGACTGTGGGTTCTATCCCAGCAGAATCATAAACTTGGCGACTAGTTTCATTACCCAGAGCTTCATAAGCCCTTTTTACCTGAGCTAGTTTTTGTTGACCTTCTGGTGAGGTATCTTTGGCCAACTCGGCGGACTTTTTTTGGAAAGATTCCGTGATTTGTTGGCTGGAGGCCTTTTTATCAACTTCTAAAGTTGAATAAAGATCAGTTGTCCGGTCTATATTGCTAACGGTTTCCCTAAGTTCTTTTTCTTTGGTAACTGTAAAAAGTCGACTGCGATTAAATGGTTTAAGATTAGCTAGAACAATATCTCCCAAATTTACTGCCAGTTCTTTTTGTTCTTGATCAGTAAGGTTGGCTAAAATTCTATCAGTCAGTTTTTTTACCCCGTCTTTGTCTAAGGAATCCATACTTTGCGGTCGTCCAGTAATTTTTTCCGCCCCTAATTTATATAAACTAGCCAGTTGATCATCGGGTATTTTTTCCCAGTAATTTTGTTTTATTTTGTCGTATATTTCTAGCAAAAAAGCAGTTTTGGGATTTAG
>JBMORS010000148.1:5590-7918 GCA_049319925.1 Patescibacteria group bacterium
TTCTGTTTGTCGGCCGTATTTTTGCGAATAAAAATATCCGCTCCAGCCGCCGCCCAAAAATATTATCAGTATAAGCAAACAATAGGCAGTAACTTTATAGCGTTTTTTATTGTTTTGCCAATGCTGTTTAATTTGTTCATTCAAAGTCGCGGCTGGTGGTCGTTGATTTTCTTTGAATTGGTTGTTGATAGAGAAATCGGGTATTAGGTTAGACATAGTAAAACTCATTATAGCAGATAGCTGGAGTGTTTTTCCACCCGGGTCTATCCCTTTAACCTTAGTTTTGTTATATTTGTTAAGCAGATAGAGGAGTATTGCCTATGAATAATTATTTAAATAAGCTAAGAAATAGCTGTTTTAAAGGGGTATTTAATTATCGGTTGTTAATTCTGTTAATTTTTTTATTAATAGTTGGTTTGGTTTATTGGGGCGAAAATTTTAATAAACAGCCAATTACTGGTTTTAGTTCGTTTGACCAAAAGGAAGATTTAGCGGTGTTTTATAAAAGTTTAGCTCACAATTTTAGTGTGAATCTGCCAGCCAGTTGGTCAGGTAGTTATGAAGTCGTTAAAACTTCTTTAGAAGATAAAGTGGAATTGTCTTTTTATAAGAACAGTGAGTCAGTTAAGAAAGAAATTTTTTCAATTTTAATTTATCCTTTGGCAGATTGGTCGAAAAAAGATTCATTAACCAACGAATTTGTTTTAGATTGGACTAATGACAAAGTTTTTGTTTGGCGTTCTAGTTTGACCGGAGATTTATTGTCTGAAATAGCGGCTACTTTTAAGTTGGATAATCAAACTGATCAGGCTGTCTTTTACAATGTTTATTTTCATTTGACCAGCGCAGAAGAAACTTTTGATTGTTCAGCTGTTAAACCAGTTAGACGCTCTGGCCTTAAATCTGATACTAGAATAGAAAAGCAGGCCTTAGATCAATTATTATCTGGACCTACTGCCGAAGAGGTTAAGTCGGGTTATACTTCTTGGTTTAATAATCAGACTTCTGATAAATTAATAAGTTTATCCATTAAGCAGGGGCGGGCTTATGTTAATTTAAAGGATTTAAAAAATATAATTCCCGGTGCCAGCAGTAGTTGCGGTTCAGCCCAATTTTTATCGGAAATAGATACTACTCTTAAGCAGTTTCCCACAGTAAATAAGGTTTTTTACGCTCTAGACGGCTCGCCAGCCAATTTTTATAATTGGTTGCAGATTGGTTGTGGCGATGAGGCTGATTGGTGTGAGGCGGAACCTTTTAAACAATAATTTACGTTTTACCAAATATTTAATGTAAAATTTATGAATGATACTAAAATAAAAACGCACAGCCATTTATTAAGGGAGTTTTATTTTTGGTCTGGTTTAATAGCAACTTTGGCTTATCGGATAATAATAGTTTTAAATAATTATAGCGCTTTATGGGTAAAAATATCCTGGTATATAGGAACAGTTGGTTTTGTTTTATATTTTATACATCGTTATCAAATAAGTCAGAATCGCGTTAAACTTATAGAGCAACATGATTTAGCTAACAAAATAACTAGTTTAGCTGGTTTATCGGATGACGAAAAGAAAATACTGCATTACATTTTATACAGTTTACGTTCTAGTAAAGAGAAGTGGAATTATATTTTTATTTTCTTTACTTCAGCTGTAGCTTTATTGATAGGTTTATATTTAGATTTCTGGATATAATTTTTTAATTTATGGCCAATAATAGTTGGCGTAATTGGTTGAAAAAGATAGGGCCAGGTTTGATTACTGGTGCTTCGGATGATGATCCTTCGGGAATTTTAACTTATCTTCAAGTGGGAGCCGTAATGGGTTTAAGAGGTTTGTGGCTGGCGCTATTAACCCTGCCTTTAATGTCGGCAATCCAAGAAATGTGCGCTCGCTTGGGGCTAATTACCGGACACGGTCTTTTGTCTTTGATAAAAAAGAAATATAAACCCTGGTTAGTTAAGTTAATAGCCTTTGTATCTATTGCTGTTATAACTTTTAATATAGGAGCTGATTTATTGGCTATCGGTGTGGTAACTGAACATTTAACCGGCTGGCCCAGGGAAGTATGGATAGCTTTGGTGGCCGGGCTTATTATATTTTTTAGCTTTAGATTTTCTTATAAAAAGTTGTCCAGTGTTTTGAAATGGTTGACTTTGTCTTTGTTTTTTTATGTAGCTGTGGCCTTGTCAATAAATTTGGATTGGCATCAGGTTATTTGGCATACTTTAAAACCGGAATTTAATTGGAGTACACAGGAAATGATGCTTATAGCGGCTGTTTTTGGTACAACCATTTCACCTTATTTGTTTTTTTGGCAGGCCAG
>JBMORS010000149.1:0-7792 GCA_049319925.1 Patescibacteria group bacterium
GGTCCGGGTATGCCACCAGGTATGGATATGGGATATTAATAGATAGTAAATAGTTAATAGTCGATGGTTCATAGAAAAAAGCTTGGTGTTTTATACACCAAGCTTTTTTAAAAAGGATTTTTTGCTTAATTGCTAATTCTATATTCGTAATTCTATATTTTAGCTATAATATAACAAGTATGGCGCAGGCTGGACTAAATGTAGAATTGTTTCAAAAACCAGTAAGCTGGTATGTTGATCAAGCGGAGTGGCCAGTAGCTGGTTTAGCACTGGTAATTGTGGCAACTTATGCTGCTAGTTTTTGGCTTGATTGGTCATACTTACGGATGGTTTTCCCTTTAGTACTTATTTATCAGGTAGTAGCAGCCGTACTAAATGGTTATTTAAGTTTAAAGCGGCCGGCCGATTTAAAACAAACAGCCGCAATATGTCTTTTGACAGCGGCAATAGGTGCTATAATATCGGCTTTAGCCGCTTTATTGAGATTCTGGTATCCTTGGCTGTTTTTTAATCTTATCGCCGAGCCGGTTTGGAGTGGACTTTTGGCGATAATAGTGGGTGGTTTATCTTTTGGTTTTTTTCATTTGCCTGTTTTAGGTAAAGTTAAACAGACAGCGGATAATGACGAATCATTAAATTAATAATTATTTATTTTTTTATCATGATAAATAAAAGTAAAAAGTTTGTTTTAAATTTTTCCGAAGTTGGCATTAAAGATGTTGGCTTGGTGGGCGGTAAAAATGCTTCTTTAGGTGAAATGTATCAGAAATTATTAAAACGCGGCGTTAAGGTGCCTAATGGTTTTGCCGTAACCGCTTACGCTTACCGTTATTTTTTAAAGCAGGCTGGACTAGATAAGGAAATAAAAAATATTTTAAAGGGTTTAAACACCCATGATCTTAAAGATCTAGCCAGGCGTGGCCAGATGGTGCGGCAGGTTATTTTGCGGGCCGAGTTCCCAGACGATTTAAAGGCCGCTATTATTAAAGCTTATAAAATTTTAGGCCGGGAATTTAAAACGGATAATTTAGACGTGGCAGTTCGTTCTTCAGCTACGGCCGAAGATTTGCCCGACGCGTCTTTTGCTGGACAGCAGGAATCTTATCTTAATATAAAAGGCGAGGCGGCTTTGCTTAAAGCTTGTAAGGAATGTGTGGCTTCGCTTTTTACTGACCGGGCGATTTCTTATCGGGTAGATAAGAAATTTGATCATTTTGCCATTGCTTTATCTATTGCTGTGCAAAAAATGGTTCGTTCCGACAAATCGGTTTCTGGTGTTATGTTTAGTATAGATACAGAATCAGGTTTTAGAGAAACAGTTATTATAAATGCTACTTATGGCTTGGGCGAGTATATAGTTAAGGGCTATGTTAATCCCGACGAGTATGTAGTTTTTAAACCGACCTTTAAGCAAGGTTATCCAGCCATTATTTCTAAAAAATTGGGTTCCAAAAAAACCAAATTAGTTTATGGTTCAGGTAATCGGCCGACAGCCAAGCAAGTTGTTTCAACAGCCGACCAGCAAAAGTATACTTTGACGGATAAAGAAGTTTTACAATTGGCCAAGTGGGCTATTCAAGTGGAAGACCATTACAAAAAGCCTATGGATATGGAATGGGCTAAAGACGGTTTAACAGGCCAGCTTTATATGGTGCAAGCCAGACCAGAAACAGTGGAAGCTAATAAATCTCGTCAGGTTTTGGAAAAATATCAACTTAAAAAACAAGGCAAGGTTTTATTAACCGGTACGGCAGTAGGCGCTAAAATTGGTCAAGGTTCGGTTAATATAATTAAACAAGTTAGTCAGATAAGCCGTTTTAAACGGGGTAGCGTGCTAGTAACCGAAATGACTGATCCCGACTGGGAGCCGGTTATGAAGCAGGCTTCGGCCATTGTTACTAATTCTGGCGGTCGTACTTGCCACGCTGCCATTGTTTCTAGGGAATTAGGTATTCCTTGTATCGTCGGCACAATTAAAGGTACGACGGTTTTAAAAGAAGGTAAATCAGTTACAGTCTCTTGTGCCGAAGGCGAAGTCGGCCAGGTTTATGACGGTTTATTGCCTTTTGAAGTTAAGAAGACTGATTTAGGCAAACTACCTCAAACCAAAACTAAAATAATGATGAACGTGGGTGAGCCACAGCAAGCCTTTGCCTTATCCAGCCTGCCTAGTGACGGTGTGGGTTTAGCGCGTGAGGAATTGATTATTAATGATTTTATAAAAATTCATCCTTTGGCGCTGTTAAACTATGATAAGTTAAAAGATAAAGCGGCTCAGAAAAAAATTGCTCAACTAACCTATGGTTATAAAAATAAAGCCCAGTATTATATAGACAAACTAGCTGAAGGAGTAGCCGTGCTAGCGGCGGCTTTTTATCCCAAAGATGTTATTGTTCGTTTGTCTGATTTTAGGAGTAACGAATATGCCAATCTTATTGGCGGCCGGGAATTTGAACCCGAGGAAAGGAATCCGATGATTGGTTGGCGAGGCGCTTCCCGGTATTACGACCCGACTTATGAACCAGCTTTCCGTTTGGAATGCCGGGCTTTAAAAAAAGTAAGAGAAGAATTTGGTTTAACTAATCTTAAAGTTATGGTGCCTTTTTGCCGTACTGTTTTGGAAGGGCAAAAGGTTCTTAAAATTATGGCCACAGAAGGTTTAAAGCGCGGTCAAAATGGTTTGCAGGTTTATGTGATGTGTGAAATTCCTTCCAATGTTATTTTGGCCAAGGAATTTGCTAAAATTTTTGACGGTTTTTCCATTGGCTCCAATGATTTAACGCAGTTAACTTTAGGTGTGGATAGAGATTCAGCTTTAGTGGCCCATGTTTATGATGAACGTAATCAGGCAGTTAAAAGTTTGATTAGCCAGGTTATTAAGGAAGCTAAAGCTGCTAAAGCCAAAATAGGCATTTGCGGCCAGGCGCCTTCGGATTTTCCAGATTTTGCTGAATTTTTGGTACGCGAGGGTATAGATTCTATTTCTTTGAATCCAGATACGGTTTTGGCCACTAAACTTAGAATTGCCAAATTGGAAAAAACTTTAAAAAGAAAAAAGTAAATTTTCCACTATTTAATTTTTATTTAAATACCCGCCGTTGTTTGACTGGCGGGTATTTGGTTAGTCTTGACTAATCTTTAGATTTGTGCTATTTTAGGCTATTATTAAAATTATCTAAACAAACATAATCTATCAAAAAATATAGGAGGCTGATGGTTAAATAAAAATAAAAGCTCTTTAAATTTTTTTTATTCCACCCGTTAAGATATTTACGGGTGAGTTCAAAATACCCATCTAACTTGAATGGGTAAAAAATAACTATTTCCCAAAAAAACTTTTTAGGAGTAAAAAATGAATAACCAACAATTTGATCAAATTAATTGGCCGACAATCTGTAAAAGTATTAATGAAAAGATGGAGCCGCTATTTGGTGGTCATAATTATGTCTTTCGTCCGGATGGAGATGGAGTATTATTTATAGCTTCCGAACAAAGATTGCCACATGCTGCCGTAAAAAAAGTAACACTTCCAGAAGATGTTGTTTGTACAAAAACTTCAACCGGTGCTACTAAAATAGTTGCCAAGAATCCTCTCAGTATATTTAAGGTTGTTGAAGCCAGTGTTCAATTTTGTTTAGTTGGTTAATCATCGGTTCCCTGGGGTAAATTCTTAATAATAAGTCCTTTATCCCAGGGACTTTATTTTTTTATAATAAAGTGTTAAAGTAGCAAAGCTAAAATATTGATTCTTTTGGTGGGGAGAGGTCGCATACCACCGCCAAGGGCGGGGTAAAGTGGCTTGGTGCGTCCCGCCAGAGGCGGGATATGATGCTGGCAGTTTATCTATTGGGAGTTTGTAGTTTTAAAATAGAACATTAATTAACACTTAATTTTAAATGGTTTATTCTTTTTAATGGGGGAGAGATCGCATAGTGGTCTAGTGCGCTTGCTTGGAGAGCAAGTGTGCCGCAAGGCACCGAGGGTTCGAATCCCTCTCTCTCCGCCATTAAAAAGAATATGTCAGGCGTCCCGCCAGAGGCGGGATATACCGCAAGGTATCGGGTAGGGCAGTTTACCCCGCCAGTGGCGGGGAATCCCCTCTCTCCGCCAAAAATATTAATAAAAGACTAAAAGTTTTAAGGGTAATAAAATAAATGCTTATCTGGCGTTTTTTGAGCAGAGCAGAGTATACTTTATAAGGTAAGGGAATTTATTTTTTAATTACATAAAGTAATTTTTAGCCGTTAGTATATAGATAACCTATGTTAAAGAACCATATTCACATTATAAAAATGGGTGGTACGGTGGAATTTAACGACCCCGCTTATGAAAATATCAACAAAGAGTTAATGAAAATTGATTCTACTATTGACAGTTATTTAAAAAATCTTATAAAACCACATTTTACATTCAGCGTAGAAACCGTTTGTAGTAAGGATAGTCGTAGTATAACAAAGGAAGATTTGGAAAAATTAGCTAAGGAAATAAAAACAACTAGTCATAGTAATATATTAATAACTCACGGCACCTTTACTATGAAAGATACCGCCAAATTTTTGGAAGAGAGCTTAATGTCTGACGGCCAAATAAATAAAAAAATTATTATTACCGGTTCTATGATTCCGATTATGGGTTTTGCTGTTTCTGATGCGGCTTTTAATTTAGGTTATAGTATAGCTTCTTTTAACGGAGCTGCTGAAGGTGTGTATTTGTGTATGAATGGTGGG
Source organism: Patescibacteria group bacterium (assembly GCA_049319925.1). GTDB lineage: Bacteria > Patescibacteriota > Patescibacteriia > Veblenbacterales > UBA10138 > JAHITT01. The sequence continues at coordinate 4,728 of JBMORS010000149.1, forward strand.
TTATTTAAATATAGTGAGGTAGAAAAGAATATTAATTTATTACGTTTTGAATAAAAAAGTTTAATTTTCAAATGTCCCAACCTGACAACGTACAACAAATAAAGTCGCGTCTAGACGTGGTGGATGTTTTGTCCGAGTACATGCAGCTAAAGCCGGCCGGGCAGAATTACAAGGGATTGTGTCCTTTTCATAACGAAAAATCCCCGTCTTTTATGGTAAACAAAGAGCGGCAGATGTGGCATTGTTTTGGCTGTAATATTGGCGGTGATATTTTTGCCTTTATTCAAAAAATTGAAGGCGTGGAATTTGTTGAGGCTTTGGAAATTTTAGCCGGTAAAGCCGGCGTTACCCTGCAACGATACGAATCTAAGCCTGGGGAATATAACCAGCGTTTAAAAGTTTTTAAAGCCTTAGAGGTCGCTCAAAAATTTTATCAGCAATATTTATTAAGTCCTTCTGGCGCGGTAGTGCGGCAGTATTTAGACGAACGGCAAGTGACCAAAGATAGTTTGGCTGAGTTTGGTTTGGGCTACGCGCCTAAAGAATGGGATAAGCTAAGTGTTTATTTAACAAACCAAGGTTTTACTTTAAATGAAATTGTTGCTGCCGGTTTAACTTTAAAAAGTGAACGAGGTCCGGGTGTTTATGATAGATTTCGGGATCGGTTGATGTTTCCTATAACTGATATTCAAGGACGGGTAGTAGGTTTTGGCGGCCGTACTTTGCAAGCCGAAGTTAAAGAGGCTAAGTATATCAATTCGTCTCAAGGTTTGGTTTATAACAAAAGCTTATTGGTTTATAATTTGGATCGAGCTAAACAATTTATCAGAGAAAAAGGCTATGCTGTATTAGTGGAAGGCTATATGGATGTATTAGCTTGTTGGCAGGTGGGTATAAAAAACGTGGTGGCTACTTCGGGCACGGCTTTAACAGTAGAACAGATTAAACTAATTAAGCGTTATAGCAACGAAGTTAGGCTGGCCTTTGACGCTGATTTGGCTGGTCAAAGCGCGGCCGAGCGGGGCATTGATATAGCTTTGCAAGCTGGTTTAGAAGTTAAAGTTATTAGTCTACCACAAGGTAAAGATCCAGATGAATGCGCTAAGCAGGATAAAGCCGGTTTAATAGTCGCTGTCGAGCAGGCTTTGCCGATTGTGGACCAGGCTTTTCAGGCGGTTTTAAAAACATCTGATATAACCAGTCGTCAAGGTCAAAGTCGGGCAGCGGAAAAATTATTAACAGTCATCGTCAAATTGGCTGATCCAGTAGAGCAAGATTATTATCTTAAACAATTAAGCCGACAGCTTAAGGTAGATGAATCAGCTATTAGGCAAAAATTTGCTTTAGTAACCAGCCATCGTCTGCGCCCGGCAGTTAAAGTTCCTTTGGCAACAAGCAAAGAATCACCTAGTCATACCCGACCGGAAATTTTGTTTCAGCGTTTGCTGGCTTTTATAATCAAACAGCCGTCTTATTTAGAAAGAGTGGCTGTTAGTTTAAAGGATGAAGTTGTTCCGCCCGGTCCTCATAAAGAGCTTTACAATCAGCTTTTAGTCTATTATAATTCAGGCCAGACTGGCGAAATTAACAGCCTTATAGAGGAGCTTTCAGCTAATAGCCAATTAGGCCAGCTGATCGGTACATTACAGCTCCAGGCTGAACGGGATTTTGCCGACATGGAAGCTGGTGAGCAGGAAGCAGAATTAGCCTCCTTGCTTAAACAGCTCAATGTTTTATTTTTAAGCGCTGAACTTAAACGTTTAAGCGTATCTATACGTCAGGCTGAACAGTCAGGCGATCAAGGCGAGCTAGAGGAAATACTGGCCCGTTTTGCCGCTATTAGCCAAGAATTGGCTAGGGTTCAGCAGTAATATTTATGACTAAAAAAAATACCAAGCCGGCCAATAAGAAAATTAGCCGGACTATTAAAAAAACCGTTAAGCCGAAGGCGGTTAAAAAAGTTATTAAGCACCCAACCAAAAAGCTGGCCAAGAAAAAACCAGCTTCTAAAGCTAAAAAACTACTTAAGTGTCTTAAAACTAAAACCGGCCAGAAAACCGGTAAGGTTAAGCAAAAAGCAGTAGTTTTAGAAATTAACCAACCAGATTTGGCTAATTTAATGCGCAAAGGCCGCAGTCGCGGTTTTATTACTGAGGAGGAAGTAATGAATGTTTTTCCCGAAGTGGAAGAATATGTACAAAAGTATGATGATTTTTTAGATGAATTAGATAAGCAGGGCGTACAGGTTTTAGAAACCGATGGTGGTATTTTGGACATAGGTGAAAAACGGGAAGAAATTTTTAAAAAAGCCGGTTTGATTAATGAAAAAAAACCTTACGATCTTTCGGAAATTTCCACTGATTCTATACAAATGTATTTGCGAGAAATCGGTAAAGTGCCTTTGTTAACGCCAGACGAGGAAGTGTCGTTAGCTAAGCGCAAAGAGCGAGGCGATCAAGAGGCCAAAAAAAGGCTAATTGAGGCTAATTTGCGTTTGGTAGTATCTATTGCCAAAAAATTTACCGGCAAATCTTTGTCATTACTGGATTTGATACAAGAAGGCAATATTGGTATGTTCCGGGCGGTAGAAAAATTTGATTACCGCAAGGGTTATAAATTTTCTACCTACGCTACTTGGTGGATAAGGCAGGCTATCACTCGGGCTTTGGCTGATCAATCTCGTACCATTCGTATTCCTGTTCATATGGTGGAAACCATTAATCGTTTTCAGCAGGTGGAGCGCCAGCTTATTCAGGATTTAGGCCGCGAGCCCTTGCCCGAAGAAATTGCCGCTGAAATGGGTGAGCCTTTGGAAAAAATTCTACACATTATAAAAATTTCTCAAGAAACTATTAGTTTGGAAACTTCGGTCGGTGAGGATGACGAAGATTCCACCTTGGGCGATTTTATTGAAGATGTAAAAAGTATTAGTCCAGATCGGGTGGCCGCCTTACAATTATTAAGGGATCATGTTAAAGAAATTGTTGGTGAGCTGACACCGCGGGAACAAAAAATTTTGGAAATGCGTTTTGGTTTGCAGGACGGCGTGTCTCATACCTTGGAAG
>JBMORS010000150.1:0-7673 GCA_049319925.1 Patescibacteria group bacterium
GACTGTTAAAAGCGTTATGAGGCGTAATAATAACATCGTTTCTGGCTATTAACTTATTGTTAAGCAAAATGGTTTTAAAATCATGATTAATACAAAACTCTGGCGATACTTTAAGACCGTGATCTTTTAAATAAATTTCTTCTTCTAAAACATCCAAGCCAGCACCTGATAAGACACCTTTCTCCAAAGACTCCACTAAAGCGGCCGTATCTACAAGCCCTCCTCGGGCCGTATTTACTAAAACCGCCCCTCGTTTAATCAATTTCATGTTGTCTCGGTTAAGCAAATGATGTGTTTTTTCATTATAAGGAGTATGTAAACTGATAACATCGGCTTCCTTGAGCAAAGCGTCTAAAGACACATAAGTAAAACCGAATTCTTTGGCCAAAGCATCATTTGGCTTAACATCATAAACTAAAACCTTCATCCCAAAACCGTTACCTATTTTAGCCACATGACTGCCAATATGCCCGCAGCCAATTAAACCCAAGGTTTTGTCTTTTAAATCAAACCCTCTTAAACCCTGGGTTGAAAAATTACCTTTTTCCGTGTGTTCATAAGATTGAAAAATTTTACGCGACAAAGCCAGTATCAAAGCCCAGGTATGTTCAGCCACTGTATTTTCCCCATAATAAGGCACGCTGCTAACTTTAATACCTCTGGTAAAAGCCGCTGGCAAATCAATATGATCAAAACCAGTGGAACGGGTAGCCACGAATTTTAAATTGGGTAAAGCCTGAATAACTTCCTTATCAATCGCTGAACAAACAAAAGGCGCCAGTATTTCTACCTTAGCTAAATCAGAATAATCAGCTGCCGACAAAGAATGGTCAAGCAAAATAAATTCTTGCCCGGGCAGACGGTTGTTTAAATAATCTTTTTCCCAGCCCTCACAGTCGGTAAAAGCAATAATTGCCATAATAAATTAAGTATAATAAAAAAACAGCCAACCGTCACTTTAAGTTATTAAATCCCCTAAAAATAAAAGATAAAATTATCACTAAACAGGTCAGTAAAGCAAATAAACTGTTGTTGATAAGCCACCAACCAAAAGGCTCCAAACCATAACCTAAAAATAACAACGGTAACAAAACTACAACTGAAGCCAGTAAACCAAAAAAGTAATCCAACGGCAATCTGCCCCACCAGTGCTTATGCCAAGCCACTACTTCTTTTTGAAAATATTTCAAAGGATAAGCTGGATTAAGTACGAACCATAAAAAATCCCACAACACTACCGTACTAAGAAACAAAGAAACCGTTTTTAACCAGTTGGCCAATGTTAACGGCCAACCATAAATATAAGGCCAATGAAATAATAAAAAAACAAAACTAAACATAACTAAATGATAACCCGTGGCCGGCTTGCCACTCATAATTCTACTAAACCAACGACTAACAAAACTGTCTTGTCTGGGCCGCCAAGTAGGCAACCGGGCTGCCCAGCCATAACGACCTTCAGTTTGTATTTCCAAAACAGCTAAAAGTAAAGCCACCATAAAGTGGAAAAAATTGCCTAATAAACTGTATAACATAATCAAACTCCACTTAAAATATCAACTTTTTCTAAGTTAATTTTTTGTCCTAACCACTGCTCGGCCACTTTTTGAAAATGCGGCGTTAAATCTGACACATAATAATGGCTGCGGCTGCCATTAATTCTAATAGCTTCTTGGGGATTATTTTTAAACCAAGCCGCGACTACTTTAGCAGTTTCGTCAGCTGGATCAAAAATTTTTATTTTTTTAGGTAAGCGGGAACGAATAATTTTTTTAAGTAAGGGATAATGTGTACAAGCCAAAACCAAAACTTCTACCTGAGCCTGTTTGAAAGACGATAAATAACTTTTAATTACCCTTTTAGTAACTGGCTTATTTATATAATTTTCTTCTACCAAAGGGACTAATAGCGGCGCTGACTGAGCTATTACCTTTATGCCACTGCCAGCCAGCCGTTTTTGATAGGCTTGACTGTTAATAGTCGCCCGAGTGCCCATAATACCGACTTTTTTAAAACGATCGGAAGTTATTTTATCCGCTACCGGACTGATTACCTCAAAAACCGGCACCTGGGGCCAAGCTTTTTTAATAGCCTCTACACCAACAGCTGATACGGTATTACAAGCCACTACTAAAGCAGTTGCCCCCTTGTCAATTAAAAATCTAGCGGCCTCCAAACCATATTGCTCCACTACTTGAGGACTTTTATTACCATAAGGAGTACGGGCCGTATCACCAAAATAAATCAAAGACACTTCAGGCATCAGACGCTGTAAAGCCCGAACTACTGTTAAACCGCCTATACCAGAATCAAATAAACCTATCATATAATACCTTCAACAAAACTGACTAATTCTTTTTTCTTATCCGCCAACAATTGTTGATTATTAGCTTCAATGGTAATTCTTAAAAGTGGTTCTGTATTAGATGGCCTTATATTACACCACCAATCGCTATAAATAACAGTAACGCCGTCTAATTCCTCTATCTGAGCATCTTGATATTTACTTTTAAATTCGTTTAAAACTTTTTTACTGTCGTTAACTGGTAAATTTATTTCTGGTGATTTAGCGTAAGGAAAATATTCCTTAACCAAAGCCGACAAAGGTTTATTTTCTGAAGACAATAATTCCAAAATCAATAAGGTGGCTATAAAACCTGAATCAGCATAAAAATTGTCTTTAAAGGAATAATGAGCTGATAATTCTCCTCCCATAACACCTTGCTGTTCTTTCATGGCCGTACCTACATTAACATAACCGACAGCACTGCGAATTGGCCGACCGCCCCATTTAGAAATGAACTCCGGCACAGCCTTCGAACAAATTAAATTATAAGCTATACCAGCACCTGGCTGCTTATTAATAAACTGTTTGGCCAACAAAAGCAAAGTAACGTCCGCTGGTACAAAATTACCCAATTCATCAATCAAAAAAACTCTATCTGTATCACCGTCAAACATTATTCCTAAATCAGCTTGACTGGCTATAACTTTGGCTTTAATTTGATCAGCGGCGCCCGGCGCCAATGGATTAGACGGCCGATTAGGAAAAGAACCATCTAATTCAAAAAACATTGATTCTATCGGGCAGGGTAATTTAGCCATCAACATTGGTATTACCTTACCAGCCAAACCATTGCCCGCATCTATCACCAATTTCAAAGGCCTAATACTAGCCAAATTAACAAAAGACAAAACATGTTCTAGATATTCAGGCCAAATATTTCTTTGACTAAAACTACCTAATTTTTCAGCCGATTGTCTTTTATCTACTAATTCTTTCAAATCACTACCCCTTAACCAACTTACCCCACGGCCAACTACTTTAAAACCATTATATTCTGAAGGATTATGAGAAGCTGTCACCATCACTCCGGCTGCATAATCATAAGTACCTACTGCAAAATATACAGCATCAATTGGTACCATTTCCAAATCATCTACCTCAGCCCCACCAGCTACCAATCCTTTTATTAGTGCCTCATGCAACTGCGGCGAAGACAATCTCATATCCCGACCAACAGCTACTCGGCCACCCTTAGCTAAATTAGCTATAGCCAAACCAATTGCCTCAGCAGCTGATTCGTTTATCTCTGAAGGATAAACACCTCTGATATCATAAGATTTAAAAATTTTTTCCGACCAATCTGACATATATTAATTACTTGTCAAAACTTAAACGAATTCTCTGCCACAAAGCGCCCCAAACCGCTAAACCGGCCAGTATAGAAATTAAACCGCCCAAATAAGGCAGGCTAACAACTGTTTTATATAAAATAATACCCAAGAAAAAAATCAATAAAACCGGCCAACGGCTAATGATCTTGTTAACTGGCTTAAAAGTCTTTAAAAAATTAGCTACTACCAAACCGGATATTACCGGTACAATAATAAGGCCGACAATATAAGCAACAATTAGTAAAACAGCCAAAGGCCAACCAATTACCGTTATCAAAAAAATAATAGATAGTAACGGAGCAAAAACCGCCCAAACCGCACCCCAACCCAAACTGGCCCAAGGTCTATTTATAATAAAATCCGATGTAGTTTGTAAAAACTTAGGCCACCAAGTAAACAGTACCATAGCTACCACCAAAGAACTGAATATACCTACCAACCAATTCCACCAATTATTGGTCTTGGGATAATCCTTTAAAGGTATAACTGAAAAATCCAATGGATAACTTAACTGGGCGCCGTCGGCTATGGTAGCCTGAGCTTGACTCTGACTATGATAAATAACCTGTTCTAACAAAACAGCCTGGGAACCAATATTAAACTGACCGTCTTTACCCAACCAATATTCAGCCGGACCTTTAATAGTGCCTAATAAATTAATTAAACCGCCGGCTGCTTTAACACTACCTTCCACTGTACCCGCCATTTCTAAAGTACCCGCCCCAACCGTAACATGCCCCAAAATAGAACTACCGGACATCAGTTTTAAAGTACCAGCCCCAACCAAAACATTTTTTTCTACTAATCCTAAAATTTCCACCGTACCACCCACGGCTCTGACATTACCGGCCACACGACCGGTTATTCTAACCGTGCCGCCAGCCACAAAGACATCACCACCTACGTCACCAGATACTTCTACGGTGCCGCCAGCCACAAAGACATCACTTAACACTTGACCTTGAACCTGAACGGTGGATCCACTGGCATAATAATTGCCATTAATTATTTCTTGAGATGGCAATGTAACCAGAGCCGACTTGGAGTTAGCCAAGATAGTACCTGTTGGAATGGTTAAAAAAAAGAAGGCCCAAAAAACGTAAAAACTTATTTTTTTCATAATTATTATTAATTAATTACTAGTTAATTATAAACTATAAATCAATTAAAGGAAACAACAAACCCCGCTTTTTTAGAAGCGGGGTTTAATATTATATTTTGTTTTATCGCCAAGGATAGTTAGTTAAACAGGGTAATAAACGATCAACAAAACCAGGTTGACCTAGTTCATGGAATTGATATCTATTAATTGACTCCACTGGCAAAACAATAAAGTCCCCCCATTCAACCACTAAAGACCGTGCTTCCGACATTTTAACCGCCACACTTTTATAAGTCTCTTGATAAGCCTGCTCGGGGCTTAAACTATAATTATGTTTTTCGGCTAAATTAAAACGTCTGTCTAACTCTATTTCCCAAGCCCTACTATTCTTAATAACTTCCATTTTGAATAAAACGTCTTTATCAACCAAGGCTACCTCTCTTTGTTCAACTACGGCATCTAGATTCGCAGTTTCAATTATCTTTTTCAGCATAGCCTCATAACTCCTAGACACTGACTCATCTAAAAAACCACGATCAGAAGAACTTCCTACTAAATAAATATAATGCATAACAGTACAACCCAATTCCGCTAATAATTCATGAAGCCATTTCATTTCTTGAATAACCTTCACTTCTTTATTTAGCGGGCTAATAAAACCTTCCAAAAACCTATCGGATAAAGACCTACTCAAACACCATAAAGTTATTATTTGTATAGGCTGACAGTAGGTTAAACAATTAGTCAAATAATCGGTTAAATAAGACCGTAAACGATATTTGCCCTGGCAACGCCACTGTAATTTAGCAACCACTTGTTTTACATCCATCTTTCCTCCTAGTTAAATATTTTTGTTTTTTGTGTGGACCTTGACCGCCCAAGGATAATCCTGAACGCCTCCTTATTTTTTTCATTACTTCCTCCATTTATTTTTTCCCTTTTTATAACGGCCCGGGATTCAGGCCAAAATTTTTAAAGAACAAAAAAACCCTCTCGCCTAAAGAGGGGTTAAAGGATTTAAAAAATAAAACCGCTTACCTCTCTCGGCGAGACGAGGCAGTATGATGACTACCGACAGTCAAACGGTTTAAAACTAATAAATATCCGCCCATTCCACGACGTAACCAATTAGCCACCCGACCAACTGTGGTAGTGCTCATGCCTAATTTATCGGCTATCTGACGATAGTCAACATCTTTATAAAGAAGTTTAGCCGCTTGCCACCGGTCAGCCATATCTATTAATTCTTCTGGAGTACATAAATCTCTAAAAAAACGCCTAGCTTCCTCGGCTGTTTTAAGACTAACTATGGCTTTAAATAGTTCTTGACTACTAGAATTGTTCCAATTCTTATTTTTTTTCATATTCTTTTAATCAATCTAAATTAAAAATAATCTCTTTGTATTAATGTATTAACACATTAGTACAAAACAAATTAATTGTCAAATATCTAAATGTGGATAACTATTTCAAAAACCGACTAATAGACAAAAGCATTTAGAGAAGCTAACATTAAAATCATGTTGGAATATATAAATAAACAAGATAAAACCCTAGCCGATCTAATAGCTGCCGAACTCCACAGGCAAAGAGCTGATTTACAAATGATTCCCTCGGAAAACTTTACTTCGCTAGCGGTTCTAGAAGCTCTGGGGTCGGTGTTAACCAATAAATACTCCGAAGGCTACCCGGGAAAAAGATACTACGGTGGCAACTATTATATCGACCAAATAGAAAATCTGGCCCGCCAAAGGGCCTGCCAACTTTTCAACGTGGCTCACGCCAATGTTCAGGCTTATTCCGGCTCACCAGCTAATCAAGCGGTATACTTTGCCCTGCTTAAACCTGGTGACAAAGTTATGGGCCTGGAACTTAGCCAAGGTGGCCATTTAACTCATGGCTATAAATTAAATTTTTCCGGAAAATATTACAAACCCTTGGGGTATAACCTTAATCCACAAACTCACCTGTTGGATTATGAATTAATCAGACAAGCCGCTTTAACTTATAAACCAAAATTGATAGTTTGTGGAGCCACGGCTTACCCCAGACAAATAGACTTTGGTGCTTTTAGAAAAATTGCCGACGAAGTTCAGGCTTACTTGCTGGCCGATATTTCCCATATCAGCGGACTTATTATCAGTGGGGATCATCCTTCACCCGTACCTTACGCCGATGTCATAATGACCACTACCCACAAAACCCTGCGTGGTCCTCGCGGTGCTTTAATACTAGTACCCAACAAACAAGACCGTTGGCACGACCTTTACAGACCTAAAAGCAAAAAAAATCTGGCCGAGCTGATAGATTCGGCCATTATTCCCGGCCTGCAGGGTGGGCCACATAACCATCAAACTGCTGCTATTGCCGTGGCTCTTCAGGAAGCCATGACAGACAGCTACAAGAACTACGGACATCAAATAGTAGCTAATGCCCAGGCTTTGGCTGATAGTTTGCTAGCCAACGGTTTTAAACTTATTACCGGTGGCACTGACAATCACTTAATACTTATGGATTTAACTGAACAAGGCTTAACCGGCCAACAAGCGGAAAAGGTTTTAGATTCCGTTGGTATTACTGTCAATAAAAACTTGATACCATACGACACCCGCTCGCCGCTTGATCCCTCTGGCTTAAGACTAGGCACACCGGCTTTAACCAGCCGCGGTTTAATGCAAAAGGAAATGACGGTAATCGGCCAGTTAATAAACCAAACTATAAAAAATTGGACTAACCAATCAGTCTTAGACAAAATTAAAAAACAGGTTAAAGAGTTAAGCGATCAATTTCCTCTCTATCCGGAAATTAAATAATTATGACGGTTTACCTGGATGGCCATAAATTAGCCGCTAATTTATTACAAGAATTAAAATCATTGGTCAGCCAATTACCC
>JBMORS010000151.1:0-7672 GCA_049319925.1 Patescibacteria group bacterium
GCCGCATATAAACCGCCCCAATCCCCGGGACTAGCTGTTGAACCCGGCCGGTCGCCAGCACTGGTAAAAATTATCCGTTTATCTGCCGCGCCTAAAGCGGCTAAGCTACCCTGCACATACAAACCAGCTGTCTTAGCTAAATAAAAAATTACCCCCGGTTCAATAGTTAAACTAATACCAGTCTTAATCAAATGCTTGCCAGGCAAAAAACTTTCATAATATAAACCCTCCAAATATTGCCAAACCGTATCGTAATTAAAAGTTTTAGATATAATTTCTACCCGCTGTGGTAAATTATCTATAAAACTAACGTTATTAAAAAATAAACTATTATCAGCTTTAATTTTAACCGCCCCGCCTTTATTGCTTTGTATTATTGAATTAAGCAATTCAACTTTTTGGCCAGCCAGCCAGGATTCTAAACCAACCCCTTGATTATTTTGTATTAATAAATTACTTAAATTGGGGCTAGAATTTTCTTTTATCAATAAACCGGATCCACCACCCTGCCCCACAGAACAATTATTAAATTTGGCTGTACTGTTTTGTCCTATTTCCAAAGTTGGATAAAAACCGGCACCGGCATAATAAACATCAACATACAAAAAAGACGAAACGTCTCCTTCAAAAATTATTCCCAGCCAATCTCCAGGCTGTGGAGTTGTCTGAAAACCGTCTTCATTAGTATCACCCAAAGTCTCATCATCGTGCCAAGAAGTAAAAACTATCTTACTATCGGCTAAACCTTCCGCTAATATCTGGCCACCAGGGTTAACCTGAATGCCATTATAACGAAGATTAAATCTATCTGGCCGAAATTTTATAACCACACCTGGCTCTATTGTTAAAGTAGAATTTACCTGAATTATTCCCTGACCTTGAACTATATAAGGACTATTATCTACAGACCAGGTAATTGGCTGATCAATCTGATAATTGGCAGCCAAATAAGTAGGCTGAGCCCAAGCTATTTTACTACCAAAAATAAAAAAATAAGCCGCTACAAAAGCGCCCCAAATAAATAAAACCCCTATTCTAAACAGCTTTAAACTAAGCCAACTAAACTTAACAAAATACTCGCAGTGGTAAACCCCCTGTGACATAACCCCTCCTTAATTGAGTTAAATTATACACCTAAAACACCAAGGCTTCAATATTAAGCTGTGTATAACATAGGCTAATTCGTACGAATTAGCCTATGTTAAATAAAAACCATTATTTAACCCTTGCGGATAAAAAACCAACAATCAATTAAGAAAATTTATATAATCTCTTAAATCAAAATCCCAAAAATTACTATCTATTTTTAAACTATAATAAACCAACAAACCATCTTGACGTCTGTTTAATAAACCAGCTTTGTATAAACAATCTAAATGGCGCGAGGTACTCCTAAAAGATAAGGGCAAACGTGCCGCTATCTCACAAATAGCCAGCTCTCCATTTTTTCTAAGTAAACGCAATATCAAAACTCGCCGGCCGTTAGCCAGAGCTTTGAATAAAACTATTCCCTCCATAGTTATTCATATTAAAAATAAATAAATTACTCAACTGAAGCAGTTATTAAATTCTTGCTAACCTGCGCGCCTAACTGGGCGGTTAATTTTATAGTTTTACCATCACGGTTAACTGTAAATTCTATTTTGTTATCTGGCCGATACTGTTGTATAGCCGCCGACAAACTTATTCTGTCCAAACGTTGGTTATCGACTGCTAAAATTACATCACCTTCTTTAAACCCGGCCAAAGCGGCTGGTGATTTAGCGGCTACGGCTGGCGATTTGGAACTGGCTAACAAAATCGCTCCTTCGGCCAATTTAAAATCGGCCGGAGTAAAAGCCTTTAACCAACTGGCCTGAGAATAAAACACACCTAAACTGGCTCGTTTTACCTGTTTATCAGCAAACAAACCATCGATAATAGAAGCTATAGAACCAATCGGCACAACTGATCGCCACTCGCCCTCCCATTTACTAAGCAAACCCAAAACTTCGCCGCGCGTATTGCTTATCGGCATACCAGCCATACCCTGGGGCACAGCTTGATCTAATAAATATCTATCAGGCAAAATTTCCGAAGATACCACTAAATCGCTTCGGTTAGCGGCAGTCTTAACTGTTAAATTAGATAAACGACGCGTATAAAAAGACGGCGTAGTGCTTTGATTATTTTTACCAATGGCTAAAACCGTTTGCCCTAAAGTTAAACTAGTCGCATTAGCAAAAGCCGTGGCCGTTAAATTATCGGCTTTGATTTTTAGATAAGTTAAAGGCGCTACTGAATCAACCACTATAGCCTCCACGCCGTGCACAACCCCGTCATCAGTTGAAACTACTAAATCTTTGGCAGCGTTACTTACCACCGCCTGAGTGGTTACTACCCAGCCATCACTAGACAATACTAAACCCTGGCCCAAAGATTCCGACCACAAGTAAACACGATCTATCATACCAGCATTGGCTTTTACTTCTCGGGCCACAAAAATTGCCACTACCGACTTACTAAAATAATCCACGGTCTGTTGATTAAATTCCGGAGACAAAGACACAGCCGCCGGCCGAACCGGCTTATCAGTTAAAGACAACTGCAAGCTGGATTGCCAGGTAGTCATTACCAAAATAGCCCCGGTAAAGCCAGCAAGCAAAGACAAAATTAAAATTACAGTCAGACCACTCCAACCAAAAGTTTTGGCTGTTTTATCTTTGCCAATCGGACTAAAAAACCTGCTGTTGCGCTCGCGATAGATGCTACGTATTTCTTTTTCGTAATCTAAATTATCGTTTTTGTCTGAAGTTGGTTGAGTCATAAAAATTTTTTAATTATTAAAACCAAGCGGTGGTTAACAATACTAAAGATAAACCGACCACTAATATTATTATTTCTTGTAAGTATTGCCGTTTATTAATAAAACCCTGAACTTCTTGACGCAAGCTTAAAGCCAACATGACATAAACGACTGCCAGGCAAAAACCGGCCGTGTAAGCGTTAAAAGGCAACCACATTATTAAAATAAAGGCCTGCAATTGTAAAAATAATCCGGCCAATAAATAAGGCAACTGCTTGGCCGCTGGATATTCGTTAACATGCACCAAGGCCCAAAACAAAAAAGGTAAGGGCGTAAAAAATACGGCCAACAATTTCCAAAAAGGAGCATCTAAATAAACCAAAAAACTTTGAGCCGAAGCACCCAACATAAAAACTGTGGCGGCTGTTACCACTAGGGTTGGTATTGGCCCAGCCGCCCGAGCGGCAGAGAAAAACTTTTGAGCGTGCCTTTGCCACTCACTCAAGTACCACCAGGTTAAAACTACAAAAACCAACAAAAAAATGAGTCGCTGCCAAGTATAATTAAAAAATAGCCAAATATTAAAACTAGCGCTCCAAAATAAAAACAATACCAAACTACTAACCAGCCAAGTAAGCAAATAATCCAACTCAAACCAAAATAACCAAATCAACAATAATAGTAAAATAAACCAAACCAAAGCAGCCAAAGGCAGCCAAACCGGCTGCCACCAAACAACCACTAAATCCAACACCGCCAAAACTATAAAAAAACCTACCAGCCGGTCGGCCCAACTGTGGCTACGAGTGGGTAGTTGTTTAAAAAATCGACTACCCCAAGAACGAATGGATGAAAATTTTCTTTTAAAAACCATAACTTACTTTAACAGGGGTCCGCCCGATAATAAGCTAGACAAATTTGATTGAGCTTTAAGCAATGAATCTTGAGAAATTTTATCTTTAGCTAGTTCCCCTTTTAAAATATCGGCCGCCACTACTAAACTAAAATGATAAGATTGAGCCGATAAAGGAACGTGCAAGGCCAAAACTTTCTGTCGTAAATTTTCCACCGTCGCCATATCGGCCGGTTGCATAGGTTGTTGTAAATCATCCAAAAACTCCCCTTGCAAACTGTTCAACCCATTTTGATAAATTTTTTCTACCGGCAAAGCCGCTTCGGCAAAAAAAGTCTGCGACTGTTCCTGGCTAGAAGTTTGGTTGTAGTCAGTCCCGACCGAATCATTTTTAACAAAATAATTAAACCAAGCCAAACCTATTAACAAAATTACCACCGCAGCCGCTATAAAAAAAGTTGTATACTTAAATTTCATATCTATACTAATTATAACCCGTAAAGCTAAGCTTAGACAACTAAGCCCTAAGACAACAGTCCCAACTCAGCCACCCGGGCCAATGAAATTTCCTGCCAATCCCCCGAAGCCTGATCAGCCAGCAAAACCCTTAAAGTTAAAGTATGCTCATTAGCATCGTATTGATATTCCACAGTCGTACTGGAACCTATTCTTTTGGAGTAAATTGTTTTTTTGCCAATAATTTTAGGACGAACCAAAAGTTCAAATCTAACCAAGCCGGCCGAACTGGTTAATTCCACGTATTCCAAATGTCCTTGCTGATCAACCAATTCTTGACGGCCAGCCTGAGCCGCTGGAAAACGTTCCTTTAATTTGGCTGCTAAATCCTGCCAGCGTTCGTAAGTCATAATAAAATTAAAAATTAAAAATAAATTTAGAATCAAGAATGATTAAAATTAAATTCCTGTCCTGGATTAACTTCATTAAAACTCATAGACCTTTGGTGTTCGGGTGAATAAATTTTAGTAATAACAAATTTACCTGATGTTGTCCCTTTTGCTGCATCAATAGTTTGCTCCACCACCTGAACATGACCCCAATATAACCATTTGTTATCAATATTATGAACCAAAAAAACCCTAATAGGCGCTGGATGAAATAATCTGACACCCGGCTTATTAAAAAAAGAAAAAACTCGCCCGGTAAAATACTCAGCTTTAAATGATTTAGTTAAATGTTTGCTTAAGACCAATTCCGAAGGAAAACCCTGTTCGCTTGTCAGCTGAAGTGTATCATTAAATTCTATTTGACTACCCATAATTAATTTTTATTAATATTATTCCAAATACTTTTTACCTTTTAAATTAGACGGCAAATAATCCTGATTAACCGGTTCTTTATAGTCCGGATTATATTTATACCCTTTACCATAGCCTAAATTTTTCATTAACTTGGTGGAGGCATTCCTTAAATGAAGCGGCACAGAATCATTGATAGTTTTAAAAACGTCTTCCTGAATTTTTAAATAAGCTTTATATAAAGCGTTAGATTTAGGGGCCCGGGCCAAATAAGCCACTGCTTGAGCCAAGGCCAAATTACATTCCGGCATACCGAGCTGGTGGGCTGCCTGAAAAGCTGCCGTTGCTTGCAGCAAAGCCAAAGGATCTTTTAAGCCGACATCTTCGGAAGCAAACCTAATTAAACGCCTAGCAACATACAAAGGATCTTCCCCTGCTTCCAGCATTCTAGCCAGCCAATAAAGAGCTGCATCGGCATCACTGCCGCGTAAAGATTTATGCAGAGCCGATATTAAATTATAATGCTCCTCACCGCTTTTGTCGTATCTTAAATGCGTACGTTGTAAACTTTGTTCAAGCACTTGTTCGGTTAAAACGGCTTGATTGTTTTTTAAACTGGATTTAACAGCCAATTCCAAAATATTAAGAGCTAAACGGGCGTCGCCGTTAGCTAGATTGGCTATATAAGCCACTGCTTTATCGGCGCCTATTACTTTATAATTACCTAAACCCCTGTCTTTATCCGCCAGAGCCTGATTTAAAATCTTTTTTAAATCATCTACTGCCAAACTTTGCAATACAATTACCCGAACTCTGGATAAAAGAGCGCTAATAACTTCGAAAGAAGGATTTTCGGTGGTGGCGCCAATTAAAATAAGAGTGCCATTTTCAACATAAGGCAGTAGGGCGTCTTGCTGGGCTTTGTTCCAACGATGTATTTCGTCTACGAATAGTATTGTTCTAAGACCGCGCAACTTTCTGCGCTCCATAGCTTGCTTAACTTCTTCCCTTAATTCACTAAGACCACTACTAACGGCTGACAGTTGGACAAAATAAGATTTACTGATCGAAGCAATAATTCTAGCCAAAGTAGTTTTACCCGTACCAGGTGGCCCCCAAAAAATTAAAGAAGGTACCTCACCTTTGTCCAGTAAACGTCTTAGTAATTTACCCTGACTGACTATTTCTGTTTGGCCAGCAAACTCAGACCAGTTCAAAGGTCTCATTTTATCCGCTAAAGGAGCATCGCGCTTTAATAAATCATCTAAAGCCGATTGCCATAAATCCACTGAATTGTTCTTTTTAGTAGGCATAATTCCTTGTTTAGTATACCACGCTTTAAAATCTTTTATTTATCCAATTAGAAAAACATTACTATTGACAAAATAACAAAAAAAGAGTATAATTATACCCCTTAAATAATCAACAACTATAAATTATTCCCAACTTTTTTATAAAAATTATGAAAAATAGAAAATAATTATTTAAAGAATAAAGTACCAAAACAATAAACTTAAAATTATTCGATAAACTCCAAAAATTATAAAATTATTATTTTGAATATATTTAAGTAAAAATTTAATAGACAATAATGCCACTACAAAAGCTACTACCAAACCGATTATCAACCAGCCAACCTGTCCGGATGACACTTGCCAATTACTATTAAGTAAATCCCACAAAGTGGCCGCGGCCATAGTAGGCACAGCTAACCAAAAAGAAAATTCCACTATGGTTTGGCGCTTAAGGCCAAGAGCCAAGCCGCCTACTATAGTAGCGGCTGACCTAGAAACTCCCGGCACCATAGCGATTGACTGCGCCAAACCTATTAACCAGGCTTGTTTGTAAGTTACTTCTTGAGCGTCTGACACCTTAACTGATTTAGCTTGATAAATTTTTTCAAAAATAATCAAACCTAAACCCCCAACCAACAAGGCTATCAATACAACCAAAGAATTGCCCAATAAGTAAGTTTTTATAAACTTATAAAAAATCAATCCTAAAACAGCCGTGGGAACAAAAGCAATGATTAATCTTTTAATAGTTTCCCAACTCAATAACAAACGGCGCCAGTACAAAACTACCACGGCTAAAATAGCACCCAATTGAATAACGATGGCATAACTTTTTAAAAATTCACTGTCGGGCAACTTTAACCACTGCCCGACCAATATTAAATGTCCAGTGGAAGAAATAGGTAAAAATTCAGTTACACCCTCTACCAGGCCTAATATAATAGTATGCCACCAAGTCATAATTTATTTACAGTACTCATCTTACCAGATAAAAACCCATATAGTATAGTCTCATTACAAAAACTAAGTAATTACGTAAATAAAATATTAAAAGTCTTAATTTTAATAATATTGAAGCTATTTCTTGATTATCTTATAATTAAATAAGATTAATTTGTCTACTAGCATTTTAGTGCCTAGGATATGAAAAAAATTACAGACAAAAAAGAACTTTTACAGGTATTACATGATAATTTAAAAGAAGTTAAAGAAGATACCATAGCTGTTTTAGCAGGACATTTTCCATTAAGAGTAGATAATATCTCCAAAAAATTAAAAGAGGATTTTAAAGCATGGGGAGATTTTTCAATTTTTACATTAAAAATAGGGGCTATCATCGGCCAGATATTAAAAAAAATGGGAAAAAATGTAATATTTGTATTCCTGTGTGATGATAATTCTTATAGAGATGTAGATAAAAAAATATTAGATAATTCAAAGGACTTAACAGAAACTCAACTTGATAATCGTTGGCGCAGTGCTC
>JBMORS010000152.1:0-7643 GCA_049319925.1 Patescibacteria group bacterium
AATAAGCCGTGTAGCCGCCGCTACCACCCTAGCCTTGGCGATAATTATGGGCTGGTTCTTTTTTAACCCAACGTTATTCGGTTCCAGGTTTATAGTTTTAGCCGCTTGGCTGTTAATTATAATATTTGTTGTCTTTGGCCGGCTATTAATCAGAGGAATCAGATATTATATGTATCGGTTTGGCTATGGTGTCAGCCGCTTGGCTTTAATCGGTCAGGATACAACCAGCTTAGAACTAAAAGAATTATTTACTAAAAACAAAGGTTTGGGGTTTCGGGTAGTGGTTCAATTAGCCTGCACCGAGGTTGATAAATTAGCCGATTATATAAATGAGATAGATGAAGTGATATCGGCCGATCCCAAAAACAGTCATGATAACAATTTGGCTTTGTTGGAATTTTGTTCAGCCAATCATTTAGGTTTTCGTTATGCCGCCGACATGTTTGAGGCGCAAACTCATAATGTGGTGGTACAAACTTTAGCTGGCGTGCCTTTGATAGAAATTAAAAGAACTCCTTTGGATGGTTGGGGGCGAGTGGCTAAAAGAATTTTTGATATAGTTTTTTCTTTGCTTGGTTTGATAATTTTAATTCCAGTTTGGTTGCTTTTAACTGTTTTGATCCTTTTAGATTCGGGTTGGCCAGTACTAGTAGGTTTAAACAGGGTAGGCGAAAGCAATCAGCTTTTTAAATTATATAAGTTTCGGTCTATGGTTAAACAGGCGGCGGCTTTAAAAAAAGAACTGGTAAAGTATAATGAACGGACAGACGGGCCTTTGTTTAAAATGTCCAAGGATCCTAGAATAACTCCTTTAGGCAAACACTTAAGGCGTTGGTCTTTAGATGAGTTGCCACAGTTATGGAATGTTTTTAAAGGGGAAATGTCTTTGGTTGGTCCTCGTCCTCACGAACCCGAGGAAGTAGCCGCTTATTCCTTGGGCGAAAAGAAACTTCTTAATATTAAGCCCGGTATTACTGGCTTGGCTCAAATTTCTGGTCGTTCTAATTTAAGTTTTAAAGACGAGGTCAAATTAGATTTATTCTATATAGAGAATTGGTCCTTGTCGCATGATATAATAATTTTATTTAAGACTTTTTGGGTTGTTTTAGCCAGGCGAAATGCCGTTTAAATATATTATGAAAGTAGCTTTAGCACATGACCATTTAAATCAAATTGGCGGAGCCGAAAACGTACTGGCGGAATTTCATAATTTTTACCCTCAGGCGCCTATTTTTACCCTACTGCATGATAGCGAAGCTATGGGTGATTTTACTAAAGATTGGGATATTAGAACTTCTTTTATACAAGATTTACCCGGCGGGCTTAAATTTTTTAAATGGTTTTTATCTTTGATGCCAGCAGCGGTAGAACGTTTTGATTTAAGGGATTATGATTTGGTGATAACTTCGGCTTCAGCTTTAATAAAAGGAGTATTAGTTCAGCCAGAGGCGGTTAATATCTGCTATTGTCATACGCCAACCAGATATTTATGGAGCGACACTCATAGTTACACTTCAGATTTACCACAGCCTAAGCTTATAAAAAAAGTTCTGCCTTTAGTTCTTAGTAAACTAAGGCAGTGGGATTTTGTAGCTGCTCAGCGGGTGGATCATTACGTGGCTAATTCACAATTTGTAGCCGCTCGTATTGCTAAGTATTATCGGCGTCAGGCACAGGTAATTTACCCGCCGGTTAATACTGATTTATGGCAGGAACCCAAAGAATCGGAAAACTTTTTTTTGGTAGTCTCACGGCTTAGACCTTATAAAAAAGTAGATTTAGCTATAAAGGCTTTTAATAAAATGGGTATTCCTTTAAAAATAATCGGTAGTGGTGAGCAAACCGAGGAATTAAAAGCCTTAGCTGGGCCTAACATAGAATTTTTAGGCCAGGTTAGCAATCAAGTAAAAGCCGATTATTTAGCACGTTCTCGGGCCTTAATTCATCCTCAGGAAGAGGATTTTGGTTTAACAGTGGTGGAATCTTTTGCTGCTGGTCGACCAGTTATAGCTTACGGCGCCGGCGGAGCCTTGGAAACTATTGAACCCAATAAAAATGGAGTATTCTTTAAAGAACAAAGCTGGGAAGCTTTAGCTGATGCCGTAATACGTTTTAGACACCAGGATTTTGATCCCTTGGTCATACAGCAATCAGCTCGACGTTTTTCTAAGCAGAGTTTTTCTGATAATTGGCACAGCTATTTATCCAGTTTGAATTTAAAAAATTAATTTATGTTAGTGGGAATTGATTTAAGGTGCCTGCAGGATAATTGGCGTACTGGCGTGGGGGAGTATGCTTGGCAAACTATTAAACATCTTTCCCGTTTGGATACCAAATTTGATTTATTAGGTTATGCTAATGCGCGCGGTCAAATAAATTTGCCAATCGGTTTGGCTGATTTAGTAAAAGTTGAAAGGCAGACCACGCCTAATAAACTTAAAAATTTATCTTTTTATCTAGGTTGGGAAAAAATAGAAAATTCTTTAAAAAAAGCTGGGCAAAAGCCTGATGTTTTATGGTTGCCCAATCCCATGTTTGTTAATTGGTCTAATCAACAGCGGACAGTTTTAACAATTCATGATTTATCGTTTGTTCATTATAAGAAATTTTTTCCACGGCGCGGCCAGTTGTGGTATTTCCCGATGGTAAGAAAATTATTAAATAATTTATCCCATAATACTAAAGTGGCGGCTGTTTCCGCTTATACGGCCGATGATTTGTTAGAACAATATCCTAGTTTAAAAGGGCGGGTGGAAGTTGTTTATCCTGGGGTGGAAGAAATTTATCAGACCATTCAACCATCAGAAACAATTAAGTCGGTTTTAGCTAAGTATAATTTATCGCGGCCTTATTTTTTGACCTTGGGGACGATTGAGCCCCGAAAAAATCATTCACTTTTGTTGGATGTTTATGCTAACCTGCTTAAAAAAAATCCTGATTATCCCTATGATTTGGTTATAGCTGGGGTTTGGGGTTGGCGAACCAAACAATTTGCTAATAAGTTAAAACAATTATCCTTGGGTCGGCGATTAAAAATTTTGGGGTACATACCAGCTCAAGACAAGCCAATTCTTTACCAGGCGGCCAAACTATTTTTGTATCCATCTTTTTACGAAGGTTTTGGTATGCCGGTTTTGGAAGCCATGGCCAGCGGCCTGCCGGTTTTAGCCAGTCAAACCTCGTCTTTACCCGAAGTAGTTGGCGAGTCCGGTTTGTTGCTTAATCCCAATAACCCCAGGCCTTGGCTTAGCGCTATAGAGGAGTTATTAAAAGATAACAATTTGTATTCAAACTTTAGCCAGCAAGGTCGTTTAACCGCCGCTGGGTTTACCTGGTCTAAAACAGCCGAGGCTTACGCCACTTTATTTAAGGAATCAAAATAGCTCTATGCGCATAGCTTTGGACGCCAGATTATTTGGAGCGAGTAAACACCGTGGTTTAGGCAGATACATTAGCAGTTTGGTTTATCATTTGGCAGCTTTAGATAAAACCAATCAGTATTTTTTGTTGGTTGATCCTAGCAATCCGGAACAACCCGAGTCTTTGCCCGATAATTTTAAATTAGTGGCTGCTCCTTTTCGGGTTTATAGCTTGGCCGAGCAAATAAAATTGCCCGGTTTGATAAAAAAATTAAAAGTGGATTTTACTCATTACCCACATTTTAATGTGCCGCTATTGGCGCCTCAGCCTTATTTGGTAACCGTGCATGATTTAATAGTTAATCGTTTTCCGAACCGCAAAACCAGTACCTTGCCTTGGTTTTTGTATGCTATAAAATTAGCGGCTTATCATATAGTTTTAAGACAAACTATTAAGCGAGCCGATAAAATAATAGCTGTCAGCCAGGCAACCGCCAATGATATTACAACTTACTATCCAGCGGCTAAACCTAAAATAAAAATCATTTACTTAGCGCCACATTATCAATCACCTAATGATTTAGCGCTTGATTATGATTATATTATGGTGGTGGGTTCGGCTTATCCCCATAAGAATTTAGAGAGATTTATCAAGGCTTACCAAATTAGCGGTTTAGCTGACCGTAATATAAAGTTATTATTAGTCGGACGGATTGATTGGTTTATGGAGCGATTAAAAAAATATGCTTTAGATAATAATTTAATCAAAGGCTTGGTATTTTGGGGACAAGCCAAGGAAACTGATTTAGCAGCTTTATACAGTCGCACTTTAGCTTATATTATGCCGTCTTTGTGGGAGGGTTTTGGTCTAGGTCCTTTAGAAGCTTTGGGTCACAAAAAACCGGTTTTAGTTTCTGACTTACCGATTTTTAGAGAAATTTTGGGCCAGGCGGCTTGGTATTTTGATCACAAATCTGAAATAGATATGGCTGATAAATTAATTCGAGTGGTTGATTTAAACAAAACAGATAATTTTTCTTTAGCTAAATTACCTAGGGTTTATAGTTGGAATAAAACAGCCAAAGAAACACTAGAGGTTTATCAAGAAGTAAAATTTTAACTAATTACAAATAAAAGATTCACTATTTGATCTAACAGCCGTGCGATCAATAGATTTACCTTAATTCGTAATTCTTGATTCTTAATTCTGATTCTTCTACAATTAACTTGTTATGGTAGCTAAAAATCAGTCTAATAAAAAACCAACGGACAATAATTGGCAATGGTGGAGTTTGTCTTTAAATAATTCTGAACAGCGCTTAAAAACTAGTCGTTTGGTTTTGTCGCGCCATGTCCTTAATTTACGAGCTGATTTAAAACCTTTAGCCGAGCCTAAACCCAATCAAGTTCAGGCAACCGCGGTTCAGCCGGTTGTTAGTAAGCCCGAGCGCCAAAATAATTTTTCTTTGAAAAAATCAGGATTTAATCATAAATTTAATGATTGGTTAAAAAATTTAACTGGACGGCATTATTTTGTGGTTCGCGATGTCAGCCTGATAACCTTAACCGAAGCAAGTATTTGGTTGTTGGAAGCGGTTTGGTATGGTTTGCTTTATTCGTTTTTGTTGGTTTATCAGGAAATAGGCCCTTTAAGTCGGGAAATAATGGCTGATGTTAAAGAATTTAAACGATTAACATTGTTGGCTATCCGTTCACCTTGGCGATTTGTTGTTTCCAGTCGTCACCGAATCCATACTCAGACTGTTTCGGGTGGAGAACAATGGGTAAATTTATCTTTAGGCGAAAATAAATCAAAAATAGTTTGGCTGCAGGCAGTTGGTTTTTTGCTTATATCCCTAATTATTGTTTTACCTTTTAAGGTGGTAGCTACTTGGCAAAATTGGCAGAATAGGCAATCTAGTGTTATGGATTTGTCTCAGCAGGCTGTAAACATGATTAAACAAGGCTCGACTAATTTAAGTCAGGGTGATATTGAAGCGGCTGGTAATAATTTTCACCAAGCAGCGGCTACTTTTGATCAAGCGGCCAAACAATTAGAACTTTGGCCGGAACAGGTGATGGTTTTATTGTCGCGTTTGCCAGGCAAGCCTCAACAATATGTGGCCGGAAATTATTTACTATCGGCCAGCCGAGAAGTTTCTCAAGCCGCGGTTTTGGCTGTGGAATCCTGGCGTAGTTTGGCACTGGCTTCACCCGAACAATTATCTAATCAACTAGGCAGTACTCTTAAAGATTTAGAGAGTACTTTGCGGGCTATTCAACCTCATTTAGACAAGGCGGCGGCAGATTTAAGCAAAATAAACCCTGATTCCGTGCCAGCTGATTTAAAGGATCGTTTTATGTCGCTTCGAGGCGAGCTTGGCCAATTAAATATTTTACTTAAAGACTTAGTGGCTCTGCCAGCCTGGTTGCAGCGGGCTGTGGCCACTACCACACCCAAAAAATATGTAGTGGTTTTTCAAAACAGTAGCGAACTTAGGCCGACCGGTGGTTTTATGGGCAGTTTGGCTTTTTTAGATATTGTTGACGGAAAAATTAAACAAGTAGATATTCCTGGCGGCGGACCTTATGATTTTCAAGGATCTTTAAACAAACTTATTCGTCCGCCAGAACCTATTAGATTAGTACGCGGCACTTGGCAGTTGCAGGACGCTAATTGGTGGTTTGACTGGCCGACTTCAGCCCGAAAAATAGAATGGTTTATTACTGAATCCGGCGGTCCATCAACAGACGGCGTTATTGCTGTTACTCCTGATTTGGTTATTGATTTACTTAAATTAACCGGACCCTTAGAATTTGCTTCTTATAACAAAGTTTTAACGGCTGATAATTTTTTACGAGAGACTCAACTGGCCGTAGAGGTGGATTATGACCGGACAGCTAATCGGCCCAAACAATTTATTGCCGATCTGGCGCCTTTGCTTATAAATAAAGTTTTACAACTGCCGACTCAACAAAAAGGCCAAGCTATTTTGTTGTTACAAAAAGCTTTAGCCACTCGTAGTTTACAATTTTATTTAAATGATACCGAGCTACAAGCCGAAGCTGTGGCTTATGGTTGGGCCGGTCAGGTTAAAGATGTGCCGCTTGATTATTTGGCTGTTGTCCGTACTAATATTGGTGGTGGTAAAACTGATTTGGTAACTAAAGATGAATTAAATCACACAATAGAAATAAATTCCGAAGGGGAAGTCATAGCTAAAATAAGTTTTACTAGAAGTCACCAAGGTCGGGCTGATGATATTTTTGAAAAAAGACGCAATGTTGATTATCTACGTTTTTACGTACCTTTGGGTTCCACTTTATTGTTAGGTAATGGGTTTACTCCGCCACCCGACAATTATTTTAGAGCTGTGCCAGACGAAGCCGAACTAGATACAGATTTAAGACTTAACGAAGAATATATAGCCACTGACGAAACTTCTGGTATTAGGATAAGCGAAGAATCAGGTAAAACTGTTTTTGCTAATTGGTTAAGCGTGGCGCCAGGGGAAAGTCAGCAAGTAAATTTGGTTTATAAATTACCTTTTGTTTTGCGTAGTCAGGCTGGTTGGCAGGATTTAAGATCTTATCAAATATATTTTCAACGTCAGGCTGGGGTAAAGCCTTTAGATTTTACTTCGACTGTTAAACTGCCAGCTAATTGGTTGGTGCGCTGGCAAAATTCTTCTGATCAATTAAAAAGAGGGGCTGATAATGAGTTAATTTTTAAGGCTGATTTATCAACAGATGCTTACTATGGTTTGGTATTGGAAAATCAATTAAAATCCAAATAAGTTTATTGTTCTTCTCCCTGACTAAGGCCTTGCCTATTAGTAAAATTTTAATAAATAGCTATTGACTTTATCTTAAAAGTGTGGTATCATTAATAATGTAAAAATCCTGACTGGTTGGAGGAGACTGAGAATGTTAGATAAAGGACTGCGCGACTTTAGTCAGAAGATGATTTAAGCCGCGCACCCTTCGTTTGCTTGGATACCAACATTTGGTCACTCTAAGCCTTCTCGCCTCCAGCCAATTGGGATTTTTTTTGGCATATTGTTTATGAATTCAGAAACAATAGAAGTTAAATTGATAAATCGCGGCGCTTTGATTATAGCCGTTTTTTCCATTTTATCGCGGCTGTTTGGTTTGGTTAGGGATCGTTTGCTGGCCTCCACTTTTGGGGCTTCAGCCACCTTGGACGCTTATTATGCGGCCTTTAAACTGCCGGATTTTATTTTTAACACTTTTGTGCTAGGTGCTTTGGCGGCGGCTTTTATT
>JBMORS010000153.1:0-7537 GCA_049319925.1 Patescibacteria group bacterium
GTATACTCCCCTCGTCTAAACCTATTACCTCAGCTTTAGGTAAAAAAACATAATGAGAATTATAATCATCTTTAGCAGCCGCTGCCGGCCAACTAAGCAAAGACAATATTAGTAAAGGAAAAAAAATAGCTAATTTATAAAAACGCATAAATAATTAATTTTCTTTTAATACCAGTCTTGTTTTTTGTTAAGTCTTTTAAGCAAAGCTGCTAATCCAGTCAAAACCGCCACCGCCATTAACAAAGCTAAAATATAGCTGAAAAACGGCGTTAAAGCAACTAATAATTTATCTAGCCACCAAACCATTACCTGCCCCAAAGGGTAATCTACTAAACTGCTCACTAACCAAAGCAACAAACCAAATAAAGCCAAAGCGGCCATCCCAGCCAAAGCATAATTAAAATCAGTTAAGGATGGCACTAAATGAGCAGCCAAGCTTAATATTAAATAAAAGAATAACCAGGTTTGCCAGGCACCTAAATCAAGAGCTGTAATAATTTGCCAAACAAAACTTAACCACTTACTAAAATAATCAACCAAGCTAAGCCAAGAACCGTCCCCCAGCGGCAATAACGGCACAGCCGGAAATTGGGGCAATAACCACCAAGCAATCAACCAACTAACTAATATACCACCGACCAAAGGAAATAAAGATATAATTATTAGTTTAAAAGGGTTATTAGTGGCCTGATGACTAACCGAACCAAGTTCTTGCCGGCCATTTTTGGGCGCTTTTGGCCACAAAGAAAACCCGACTACTTTGGTAAAAGTTACTAAAGCCGCCACCAAATGAGATAATTCATGTATCACTACCCCGGGCCAAAAAACTATTATATAAGCTCGCAAGCCTATTACCTCCACTAGCCAACGATTAATAAAGCGCGACAGTAGCAAAATTACTACTATAACTAAAGTTAATGATATTAAAATGGCTAACATAATATTAAATAATTTCTAATGAAAGCCTAGCTTTTATCCCGCGTCCGCCAACTGGCGGAGCGGGATGGTTGCTAAAGCAACTAAATTTCTAATTTTTAATCAATTTCAAAATTATAAATTAATAATTTGACATTGAAATTTAAATCTTGATTTGTTATTTGATATTTGTAATTTGAAATTAATTATAAAATAATAGAATCCATAATTCCACTTAACCACTTCATTCTCGGTTAAACAACTTTTGTCCGGCCTGCCAATATTCAGGCCAACCTAACTGTTCAGCCTTAAGCCACCACTCTACCCCCCAAACAAACCCCTGACTGAAACCGGTTTTATAAAAATAATTTACATTGTCATTAAATCTATCAAGACTCATTGATTTTTGAATTTCTTGGTACGTTAAATTATTAAGACCGTCCGAAGCCCAAGGTTCAAGCTGTAATTCACTTATTATAATATCCTTTACCCACCAAGAAACCAAAGCTGCTTTAAGTCTGTACCAATAAGCCGGCAAAGGATAAGAAAAATAATGAGTTATCGGATTCCAGGTTACCCGGTAAAGAGTTACTCCCTGTACATCAGCTAAAGGAGCTGTTTCCCACCAGGAAGATAATTCACCCGAATCTGTTAATAGAATCGGCCGACTGCTGTCTAACTGTCTTAATAAATTAACTTCTTTAACTAAACGATGCCAATTGGGTACCGGGCAATTACCAAAAGTGAATAAAGGTTCGTTCTCCAGCTGCCAGCGGATGATTGTCGGATTATCTTTGTAATGAGCCACGACCCGCTTAAGCATTATTTCTAAACGTTCATCCGCCTGATCGGGCCGCAAATCCTTTAGCCAAACTGGGTCATGACATTCTGGCCAGCGAGGCAATTTCCTACCTATAGCCAAAGTGACTGCCACCTTATTGACAGTAGCTATATCGACAAAATTATCTAACTCAAAAAAATCAAACTGGTCAAACTGAGGTTCTATTTGGTCCCAATTAGCTTGCAAACGAATTTGTTTAGGTTTTAATTCTTTTATTATTCTAAGATAAGCTTCGGTTGGATTTAAACCTAAATAACGAGCCTGACTAGCAGAAAAAGTCGGCACCAAAAGCGGTTGGCTATTTTTGGGCAAAGTTATTTCTTTAACTGCTCCCACGACTAGTACCAGCAAAATTATTAAACCAAACCACTTTAAATATTTCATAAAATTATGAAATGCTTAAAAGCCATAACCCGACTACCACGGCAAAAGTGCCGATAGCCTTGCGCACCGCCGCTTGACCACCGAATTCATCTTTAAACAACTGCGGATATTTAAAAGAAATTACTAAAGCCATAACTAATAAAAAAACGTATTGCACGCCCTGCAAGGCATTAACCAAAGTAACGCTAGCTAAAGATATGGCATAGCTGTTAAACAAACCTGACAAAGCGCCTGACGCCTGACCGCCTATAAAAGCCAACTTAACCCTACCACCGCTTTTAAAACTATTAACAAAAGACTGCCAAGTACCTGGTATTAATAGCAGCAATAAACTAGATAAAAATACGCCTAATCTAATCAAAACCAAACCAGCCAAAAAAGAACTCTGTTCAAAAGTAACTTTAAGAAAAACATAAGACAAAGCAAAAGCCACGGCTGAAAATACAGCTAACCATAAATTTTTACCCTTAAGTCCGCCCGGGCCACCCACCATAAGAAATCCACCTAATACCAAAACCAAAAAAGCGCTAAAGGCCAAAGGCGTCAAACGCTCGCCTATCATAAACCAAGAAGCGGCAAAAACGAACAAAGGGCTTAAGCTGCCTATAAAAGCCGGCAAACGCGAAGCTTCTCCAACTCGTAAAACCAAAAACATCAACCACAAACCCAAGGCAAACCAAAAACCAGCTATCAGTCCCAGTAGCAAGGCCGAATAACCCGGCCAGGTTACCCAAGGCACTAAAACCAACACCAAAAGCCCTAGCATAGCCTGCAACAAAGTATAAACAGCCGGATCTTTAAGTTCCTGACGGTTAAGCAAAACTTTGTCTACAGCTATAGCCGTGGCGTTAAAAAAATATCCTACAGTAGCCCAAATTAGCCAATTCATAATAAACCGTTAAAAATAATACCCGCCACGAAAAATAAATAAATCATCACCAAAACAGCACCTTCTCGACGATTAATACTACCAGCTGTACTGGAAAAAATCATAAAACTAGTAAGCAACATAAGCATAACCCCGGCCAAAAAAATAAAAGAACTACCTAGCGGTAAATTAACCGGTTTAATAAAAGACAATAATCCGAGTACCAAAACATTGGCCATAGCGCTACCCAGTAAATTACCCAAAGATAAATCACGAGCCCGACTGCGCCAAGCACTTACCGCCAAAGTTATTTCTGGCAAATTAGTGCCAATAGAAAAAATTACCAAACCAGCCAACAGATTGGGTATACCAAGCCGATTAATTAGGTTCATGGTTACGTCCATTATAAAATTACTCAGCACCATTATGGTCGCCAGACCCATCATCATATAAATGATGCTTCTTAAATTATTGGCCCCTGGCTCTACCTGAACAGTGGTGGTAAGTTTATCTTTAGTGTCTATTAAATGAGAAACCAAAAAACCATACAAAGCTATCATTAACAAACCGTCTAGCCAGCTTAAATTGCCGTCGGCCGCCAACCAAACCGGCAAACCCAAAAAAACTATAATAGAAAATATGTTACGTTTAGAAAAATTGCTTTCCACTTCCAATTTGCCTAACCATAAAGCACTTAAGCCAGCTATTAAACCTATTAAAACTACTATACCTCCTACCAAATTACCATAAGACAAATGGCCAGTCTGTTTGAAAAAGAATTGCAAGCCAACAAAAAACTCCGGCATAGAAGTGAGTATACCCAAAAGCAATCCCAACCAAACATGCTTAATGCCTAAATGCCCACCGATTTTTTTTACATTAATAATTACCCAATCTGCCGCCTGGCCAATTAGGTAAAATAAAACTATTAATAAACCAGATAAACCAATAGTTACCCACATAAAGACTATTTAATTATAGCACATTAACAACTGGCTAAATGACAAAACCGCTTCTCTTACAAACTTCCTAATTAAAGGAGTTAAACAAGAGAAGCGGTTTATGGTTCAGGTCAGATTAGTGGGCGACCAATCAACCTAAATTTTAATTACAGAATGGCGTCTTTTGCAGCTTTGGCCAACCTGAATTTTACTACGGTCTTAGCCGGAATTTTTATACTTTCACCGGTGGCTGGATTGCGGCCCATACGAGCGGCACGCTGCTTTTTAACCAGCTTACCAAGACCATGAACTGTAAACTCGCCTGATTTCTTAGTCTCGCGGTAAGCGAGAGAAACCAAAGCTTCCAAGGTAGCAGCCACATCTTTTTTGCTATGGCCGGTTGTTTCGGCCATGGTGGCTAGCACCTGAGATTTAGACATACCTTTTGCCATATGCGTAAGGTAGGGTTAAACGAATTAGCTCAATTAGTATAGCAAAAACCTTTAAAAATGCCTAATCCACAGGCCAATTTTGGCTAATCAAACAAGGTTAAATAGCAAAAAAAGTCAAGTTGACAAAACAGCTTAGCTAAGAGAAAATATAAAACTGTTTAAATAAAATAAAAACTAATAAACAAAATAAATTCCCAGGAGGAAACAATGTTCTATAACAATACCTTAATATATCCCTGGTTTTTAGAGTTTTCCTCTAACGAAAGGGATATAATTAAAAAATTTTTTGAGCTCATAAATCTGGGCTTGGAAAAACTTCAATTACCACCAAAATCCGACGTAACCGTAGAAATTGAACTGCTCTGCTTTGTTTATTCCGATTATCCATCTAATAATCATCTACTTTGTGAAGTAATCACCGAAAGGATGATGGAATTAATAGAAAGAGTAATAGAAAAAGAAAATGCAGCTATCAAACCGTTATGCTGGAGCAAAATAAACATTCACAAACAAAAATTTCCTATCACAATAACACTGGAAAATAATTTTAATGGCGGTAAAGAAATAAAAAAATATTCCGTAAAAATTAGAAGCAAAGACAACATTTTAACGGAAAAAATCTACAAACAATTTCAACCAACTAAAGAAAATTTTAAAGAAAGCTATCTTTAACTAAAAGGGCTGCCCTAAAGCAGCCCTTGTTTATTTATCTGACTTAAATCCTAAACCCCAAAAGCAAAACTTTTAACCATTCTTTCAAAAATCTGGCTATTGTCGGTTTCGCCTTCGATTTGAGAATAAATGAATCTAAAAGACTGTTTGTCACGGCTAATTTGATATTCTATCACTTTTATTTCTTGCCCAGTTGAATCTTTTTTACTGCCTTCATATTTTATAGCCATAAGACCACCGACCTGCGACTCTGTCTTACTAAATTTTTCTAATCCAGTTGTTAACTCATTAAGCTCTTGTCTGGAAACTTCTATGACTATCTGACCTAAAACATCGGCCTGTAAACCAGGCAAAGCTTTAGGGCTAGTCATAAAATAATCCTCTACTTTGGGGTGACTGGAACCAATTTGGCTTTTTATATAATGCCGCCAATACCAACGGTTGGGCCGCTCTATGCTATAACCTACCGACCGATTACTGTAAGATACAAAAGTTAAACCATCAATGACTGGCAACTCTTGTCCGTCTTGGGTATTGTCATTATCAGACGCTTGATTATAAGTCTCAGTTGGCTGATCAGGCTTTAAAATACCAATTTTGCTGCAACCAGCCAAAATAATCGCTCCGGCCAACAACCCTAATGAATAAATGATTAATTTACTTTTCATAAAACAAAATATTAAAACTTAACCTTTTGTTTTAATATTATACAACAAATATAAGGTTAAAACAAATATTTATTTTTTGTTTTTTAAGAAAAAAGAACTAATCAAACAACCGACAAAAAGCCCAACACCTAACAAAACTATGCTAGGTCCACTAGGTAAATCAAAATAAAAAGACGCAATAAGACCGCTCAAAGTTATAGCTTCGGAAAAAATTAAACTTAGCCAAACCAAACGATGCAAAGAACCAACCAAAACTTTGGCGCTAGCTACTGGAATTATCAGTAAAGCGCTGACTAAAATTACACCCATCACTTTTATACCTAAAACCACAGCCAACGCCAAGGCCATATATAAAGCCGGCTGCAACCAACGCACCGACTTTTGAGAAATAACAGCGGTTTCGGGGTCCAGCGACCACAAAATTAAAGACCGAAAATTATAAAACACAAAAAACATTACTGCCAAACCAATAACTAGAACATACCATAAATCAACCGTTTGAATAGCCAAAATATTACCAAACAAAAAACTCATTAAATCAGGCTGATAACCCGGCATCAAACTTATTAACAAAACACCCAAAGACATACCGCCGGTGAATACCAAACCGATAATAGTATCAGCCGCCAGCTTAAAACGCTCCTCTAACCAATAAACCAGCCAAGCTAAAACCAAACCCAAAATCAAAGCCACCAACAAAGGACTAAAAGACAAACTAAGACCGATGGCTACACTAGCCAAAGAAGCGTGCGCCAAACCATCAGCAAAAAAAGACATTTGCCGTAGCACCACAAATATTCCCAAACTAGCCATCAGCAAACCGAGCATCAAACCGGCCGCCATAGCTCTTAACATAAAAGGATATTGCAAGATTTCCCACATATAAATTAATGATGATGCTCCGCCAAATTAACAGCCTGACCATACAACCGACTTAAGACCTCCGGCGTAATGGCCTGTTTAGGCACACCAGAACATATTAAATGCCTGTCTAAACAAATAACCTGACTGGCCCGTGAATAAACCGCACTTAGTTCGTGCGATACCATCATAACTGTTACGCCATGTTGCTTATTCTGATGGTCTATCAATTCATAAAAATCTTTTTCCCCTTCAGCATCCACTCCGGCTGTCGGCTCGTCCAAAAATAATATTTCCGGGTCGTTAAGTAAAGCCCGAGCTATTAAAACCCGCTGCAGTTGCCCGCCAGACAAAGCGCCTAAAAGCTTGCTGCGATGCTTTGTCATTTCTACTTCTTTTAAAGCATGTCCCAATCGCCGAGCTTTTTTATCTGGCGCGGAAAAACGTAAAAATTCTTCTACTGTCAAAGGGAAAGTCTTATCAAAAGAAAAACGCTGCGGCACGTAGCCAATTTTATCCAAATAATCCCTAGCCGGCTTGTTAAATAGACTAACCTGGCCTTTAAAAGGAACCAAACCTAAAATACATTTTATCAAGGTAGTTTTACCCGAACCATTAGGCCCAATAACAGCCGCTAGAGCGCCTTTGGGCACAGTAAAGCTAACATCGTCCAAAACAATCTGGCCGGCTAAAACTACTGATAAATTTTTTATATCTAGGGCGTTAATCATTTAATAAAGCTTGATAAATAGTATCTATATTATAGCGCAATAAATCAACATAACCGAGCTGACCGTTTAAACCACTCTCTGGATCCAATACAAACATTTTCAGATTAAGATCGCTCAAAAAAGGTTTTAGGGTTTCATTACTAAACTGTGGCTCGGAAAAAATAACTTTAACATTATAGCGGCGGGCGGCGTCATAAATATTTT
>JBMORS010000154.1:0-7166 GCA_049319925.1 Patescibacteria group bacterium
TAGGCCAAAATAAAAGGTTTTTGTAAAGAGAGAATTATTTTTTTAAAACCGGATAATGTAAGCTGGCGTCGAATTGCGGTTCGCCCGACGGGTTGTCTTTGTTAAAGATCAGCCAAATATTTT
This sequence comes from Patescibacteria group bacterium, assembly GCA_049319925.1. GTDB lineage: Bacteria > Patescibacteriota > Patescibacteriia > Veblenbacterales > UBA10138 > JAHITT01. The sequence goes on from JBMORS010000154.1 coordinate 124, forward strand.
GGTTGACTGATTTATTAATTTCAAAATCAAGTTCGGCCTTAAAAGGTACCCAGTTTTCTGTCATCCAGTCGCTTTGGGCCTTAGCAATGGTTTGGCCAAGCTGATTGCCTTGAGAATCCATTATCTTTATAGGAAAAGAAGCTTCAAAAAACCAGTAGCCTTTAGCTTGGCCGGTAATAACTAGGGGGCTGGTTATTGTTGAGTTAATGGGGGGTGTAAATATTTCTATATCCTGGGCCGATGAATTTATATATTGGCTAAAGTTAGTGGATGTTTGAGGAGAGTTGTTGGTTGTTTTATAAAAAACCAACCAAACTAGGCCAGCTAAAATAAGTAAAAGTATTAGGTAACAAATTTTTTTAAACATAAACTAGTTTAATAATTTTTTTAATTTCCGGCTGGTGGACAGTTTATCAAAAAATGGACGGTAGGTGTCGTGTAAGGGGTTTATAATAAGTTCGCGACGGTTGATTTTTTTATCAGTAAAAACAAGGGGCGCCTGGTTTATTATAGCCAGCGGAGTTTGTTCGTTAGCTTCGCCCATGGCTAAAACCGCGGCCGTGGCCAAACCGTCGCCGATATTAATGCGAGTGGTTTTAAGCGGTCGGTTAAACATGTCGTAGTTGCCTTTTTTGGGTACTAGTCCTTTAAAGCCGGCATAGCCCATAGCTACAGCCAAACTGCCAGCCCGAAATGGCAAAGACCGGCTGTCGGTAATTAAAACGCCTAAATTTTTTAATTTGAATTTTTTTAACAAAGCCAATCTTATTTTTTGCGCGACTACAAAACTATTTTTTGGCAGCAGAATTATTTGGCCATTGCCGTTGGACCTATCTACCCCGGCCGAAGTCATTACTACGCCGTCTTTTACAGTTAGCCAGGTTCTTACCCCACGCATCATAAACTGGCTTTCTTTTTTTATCAGCTTTTCCCGGGTTTTATTATTGATTGTTTTTCTAACCCGCCCTTGGGCTAGGCTTACAATTTTGGAAGTTATGACTAGCACATCGCCGTTACGTAATTTTTTTACATGCTGGTTAATAAATTTAAGCAGGTTGTTTTTGGGTTTAAAGACACGAGTTTTAATGGGTTTGATGAGCATGAGTTGGGAATTATATTTTATAATTAGAATTAATCCGGTTAAGGCTAAGTAAGATAAAAATTTTAATAAAATTATATTATTTTGTTTTCTTCTAAAAATTTTTGAATACCTTTAGTAAAATCTTTTAGATAAGGTTCCATAATTAGAAAACCTATTTCGAGATTATTTTTTGGTAATTTATCTTTTTGTTTGACAATCAATCCTTGGGATATATCTATTCCTAATTTTTTAAAATCTTGTTCGGATCCAGTTTTAAAAGATTTAAAAACGCCAGAGTGACTTGCTTTAATATGATATTCATGAGAAACACCATTCCTAAACCAATCATACAGTTTATTTCCGTAAGTTTTTACTAAACTTTTATAACCCATATAATCACTAAGGAATAAATTAAAAGATATTTTATTGTATTTGTTGGAGTTTATTTTTTTATTGTTTGGTTGGGAAAATCTTAAAACTTCTCTTCCCATGAATTCTGTGTAACAAAATAATCCAAGAGCAACTAGATAGTTTGCTTTTGCATCAATGCCTATACGAAGGTCATTAACTATCCAGCGATATGGTTTTTCAGGCCAGGTTGATTCATCTATCTCCATGATATCGGTTTTATTAATAATATATTTTATTATACCCTTTGAATCCTCTTTTTTTTAATTAAGACGAACGCCGATTTTTAGTTGCTAAAATTCAAGCAATGACATCGGTATTTTTATAGATGCCAGACTTATACCTATAAGCTATATATAAGTACAACGGGAAAAGTGCAGCAAGAAAGATAATTCCTAAATATAGGAATCCGTATTGATAAGATATGCGTTCAATAATAAAACCGACCCCAAAGCTTGAAATTGCCCCAACAATCTGATCGATTTGTGAACCCGTAGACAATAAAGTAGCCTTAAATTTACTTAATTTAATAATATCAAGTTGGTAACCTTCATCGATTTTATTTAGTCCCCATTGGAATGCGTTTATGATAATAAAGACGGTTATGACAACCCACCAATTTGATATTATTCCCAAAACAAAAATTAGAATAGTATAAATAATAAGCTGAAATCCATAAAAATGGGGAAGAGTGATATAGTTTTTAATTTTTCCGCTGTAGGCAAGCATGAGTGAAGCAAACGCTCGGCCTATGCCAAAAAATACTCCATACCAAATTACTGGTATTTCAAGAAATGTTTGGTATGGTGCGCGGAATCCGCCAACACCAAACAATGTTCCGCTAACAATTCCAGAAAATAAGGCAATACTAAAAAAATTTAGTTGATATCCTTCTTGTATTACTTTTTTAAAGTTTGTTGCTCTAATTTCTTCTATGTGTCTCTGTGGTACAGTGGGGGTCGTTAGTGAGATAGCTGTTAGTAGTCCGATTACATCTATGATAAGAGCAATTAAAAAGGGTATTTTATAATTCACGCTTACTAAAAATGGAACTAGTACCATAAATATAATCGGAACGGCAAATCCTATAGAGCTAATTTTTCCCATTATTTTCGTATAGTCGTGTTCTCTGTTAAGACTTTGCAGGGTTTCATGCATGAAGGCGCTTCCTGTACCGCTATGAAAAGCCGCACTCGCACTTAAAAAAATTGCGCCGAGTATTAAAAAAGTAATATTGTTACCGATCAGGAAAAATATTGTTGAGAACAACATTAAAATCCTAGATATGACCAAGGCTTGTTTATGTCCAATTTTGTCAGACAAATACCCACTAGGGATTTCAAAAAGAAAACCAGAAAGACTTCCTGCGAGCAGGATAATTCCGATTATTTTTGGCGTTACATCTGGTACGGTTAGGTAATATGCGCCCAAAATCGCAATAAAAACTCTTTTATTAGCGATTAACAATAAAGTGTATTTCCAAATATTGCTTTGTAGGCTTTTTTCCATATTCATTTCAAAAGTTCACTGACAGATTCTTTAGGCACATCAACCAATTTTTTGTTTTTATATTTTTGAAATTTGGTCCAAATTTTGGCGGAGAGGCATCCTTCACTAATGTTTCGGATTACTTTCGGGAGGTATCCTACGTCACCCTTCGCTTTTGCTTCGGGTTGACTTCGGACTACTTTTTCTCCCTTCCTTAAAATCCTTTGCTAAAGCTACCGAAACAAACCTTTTATAAGCAAATGATTTACCCGATCCCGATTTTAAGTAAAGTTCAAAATTTCTAGCTTGTTTTTCTGTTTCAAAAGCACAGTACCATACAAGCTTCCATGGTAGATGTGGTTTAGTTGATAAAACCTGTCCAGTATTATGTAGAGTTAATCGTTCTTTAATATTTTTGGTTGAACCAAAATAAAAAATATGCGATTTTGAACTTAATAATATATAAGTATAGTACATAGGTATGGCCTGCCAATCCGTAGCTTTAGCGAAGGATGGCGGAGAGGGAGGGATTCGAACCCTCGATCCCTTTTGGGGATACCGGTTTTCGAGACCAGCGCACTAGACCACTATGCGACCTCTCCAAAAGTTTTAGCGATGTCTCTATTTTAGCGTACCTAAGTATAGGGGGCTTAGGCAAGAGAAGTCAATTTATACATTCCCCCCATTCACCCCGTAGAAGCTTGGCTCCACGGGGCGCAGCGTGAAGGGGGGAATGGGGAGTAGGGCTATTTAAATATTGACAATACCCCCTGGGGGGTATATAATAGAATCATATGAAAAATCATCATCATTCTTCTTCTCATCAAACTCGGCTAATCCGCCGTTTAAAAATAGTGGAGGGCCAGGTTAGGGGTTTGCAAAATATGGTGGAGCAGAAAAAATACTGTATAGACATTATTACCCAAACCTCGGCAGTTAAGCAGGCTTTGTCTAATATCGAGGATATTTTATTGGAAAACCATTTGGCCACCTGCACTTTAGACCAAATGATGTCGGGCCAGCAGGCTAAGGCGCAAAAAGAAATTTTGAAAGTTTATCGTTTAAAGCGCAAATAGTTTATGGAAGAAATTATAAAAATAAAAGGCATGCATTGCGCTTCGTGTGCCAATATTATAGAAGGTACTTTTAAAAAAATTGACGGAGTGAATAAAGCTCAGGTTAATTATGGTACCGAGTCAGTTAAATTATTTTGGGATGAAACAAAAGTAAGTCCAGATAAATTATCCAAGGCTATTGAACCTTTGGGTTATTCTTTGTTGTTGGCTAATCAGGGTAATAATCATTTAAATCACGGGTCGGCTGAAGGATCACCTAATGACAAAGAGTCGGAATTAACTGATTTAAAAATTAAAGTACTATCGGCCTTGCCCATGGCCGCTTTGGCGGCTTTAGTTATGGCTTGGGATATTTTGGGCCAGTCTAAAATTGTTCCAGCTATGAACCAGACAGTTTCTGAATTGTTCCATCATTTGTTGCCACTGCTGGCGACTTATGTTTTGTTTGTGGTGGGCCGGCCTTATTTGCTCGGGCTTTATAGGTTTATTAGATACGGTAAGGCCAATATGGATACTTTAGTTGGTTTGGGTACGCTGACAGCTTATTTGTATAGTTTTGTTGTTACGGCTGGAGCTGATATTTTGCGTCCTTTTATAAATGTGGATCATCAGTATTACGATGTGACCATAGTGGTTATTACCTTTATTGCTTTGGGTAAATATTTGGAGATTCGCTCCAAAACCAAAACCGGTGATGCCATTGCCAAGTTGCTTAATTTACAAGCCAAAACCGCTTGGCTGATAAAAGATGGTCAAGAAATAGAAGTGCCGGTCTCCCAAGTGAAACACGGCGATTTAATAATTATTAAACCCGGTGCCAGATTGCCAGTAGACGGCGTAGTGACCGAAGGTCAATCGTTTATAGATGAATCTATGGTTACTGGTGAGCCTATGCCGGTAGCTAAAAAAATTGGTGATGCAGTGGTGGCTGGCACTATTAATACCACCGGTTCACTGGTTTTTAAAGCCAGTAAGGTTGGTTCGGAAACTTTATTATCACAAATTATAAAAATGGTTCAGGAAGCTCAGGGTAGTCGGGCGCCGATTCAGGCTTTGGCTGATAAAATCTCTGGCATTTTTGTGCCCATTGTTTTGGTTATAGCGGTGGTAGCCTTAGCTTTGTGGTTAATAGTCGGCACTTATTATTTGGGCTGGTCTCAGGCCTTGTCTTTCGGTTTAGTGTGTTTTGTTGGTGTGTTGGTAATTGCTTGCCCTTGTGCTTTGGGCCTAGCCACGCCCACGGCTATTATTGTTGGCGTGGGGCAAGGGGCTAAACAGGGCATTTTAATAAAAGATGCAGCCAGTTTACAAAAATTATACAAAGTAGACACTGTGGTTATGGATAAAACTGGAACTATTACTGAGGGTCGACCGACTGTGGTTGATATAAAGAATGAAAGCAGTTTTACTTCTGACCAGTTGTTGTCTGTTTTAGCTTCTTTAGAAAATTTGTCCGAGCACCCGATTGCTAAAGCGATATTAGATTATGCCAAGGCTAATAATATAGCCTTGGCTGACACAGCTGGTTTTACCAATCTGCCGGGTTTAGGTGTTAAGGGTATGGTTGCTGGTGTTGAATATTTTGCCGGTAGCCCGTCTTTGATTAAAAATTTAAAATTAACTTGGCAGTCGAGTCGCTTAGATGAATTAATAGCCCAGGGTAAGACACCGATAATTTTGGCCACGGCCAAAGAAGTTTTGGGTTTTGTGACCGTGGCTGATGAAGTAAAAGCCTCTTCAGTGGCGGCTATTAAGGAGCTAAGTAAATTGGGTCTTAGGGTTGTTATGTTAACAGGCGACGAGGCAGCAGCCGCTAATTATATAGGTTCTAAAGTTGGTATTGACGAAGTGGTCGCCCGAGTATTACCGCAAGACAAACTTAATAAAATAAAACAACTTCAAGCTGAAGGACGTTTGGTAGCTATGGTGGGAGACGGCGTTAACGACGCGCCAGCTTTAGCCCAGGCTGAGGTGGGCATTGCTATGGCTACTGGCACAGACGTAGCCATTGAATCAGCCGACGTGACTCTTTTGCATGGTGATATATCAAAGCTGGTTAAAGCCATCAAACTCTCTAAAATAACCATGGTTGGTATTAAGCAAAATCTGTTTTGGGCTTTTATTTACAATGCTTTAGGTATTCCGCTAGCGGCCGGTTTGTTTTATCCCTTGTTTGGTTGGTTACTCAATCCAGTTTGGGCTGGACTGGCTATGGCTATGTCGTCGGTATCAGTGGTAGCCAACTCTTTAAGAATAAAAACTAAGAAACTATAAAATTATTAGTTATGAATAAAAATTACGAATTTCATGTCAGTGGTATGCATTGTGTGGCTTGCACTTTGTTAGTTAAGCAGGCGGCTGAAGAAATTTTATCTGGTCAAGGCCAGGCCGAAGTTAGCTTAAGTCGACAGGTTTTAAACTTAAGAACAGATGCTTCCATAGATAAAACCGTTATACAGGAAAAAATAAATCAAGCCATCAGGCAGCATGGTTATAGTCTGTCAGATAAGCCGATTAAACCAGCAGCTGACTACAGTGAATTTAAATGGGCGGCACCTTTAGCCTTATTAGTTGTTGTTTTGTTTATTGTTTTACAAAAATTAGGCATAGTTAATTTAATAAATTCTTCCCAGGTTACTTATGGCACAGCCTTAATAATTGGTTTAGTGGCTTCTTTGTCCACTTGTTTGGCTGTAGTCGGTGGGTTAGTTTTATCTTTATCAGCCAATTACGCTAAACAAGGCGGTGGTAAAGCAGTTCACTATTGGTTTCATATTGGGCGCTTGGCCGGGTTTTTTATTTTAGGTGGTTTAATCGGCTGGTTGGGTCAATCTTTCAATTTAGGTATTACAGGAAATTTAATTTTGGCTTTGGTTATTAACTTGGTTATGTTAATACTCGGTCTTAATTTGCTTAATGTTTTTACTTTTACCCGCCGCTGGCAACTTCGTTTGCCTGTTAGTTTAGGCGGGCGTTTGAATAAAATAAAA
>JBMORS010000155.1:0-7050 GCA_049319925.1 Patescibacteria group bacterium
CTTCATCTTGCGGTAGCGGATCGTTAGGCACAGTTTCAGGATCTGGCGGTACAGGTACTGTAACCCTTAGTCCGGCCAATAGTACTGTTTATGCCAGCGCCTTGTTAACCGACAACGCTAATAATTCTACTTGTGTTAGTGACAGTATTTTTTATGATACTCTAGCACCTGATGGTAGCGTTAGTATAAATAATGGCGCGGCTACTACTTCTAGCCAAAATGTTACTTTAAATATGATTTGTTTAGATAACAGTGGTTCCAGTGGTGATCCGCTTATTTTGTCGCCCTTTGGTAATAAATATTCTTTTGTAAGTAAAATGTTAAGTTGGTTTGGTTTGAATAATTACGTCTTAGCCGCTGCCGCTCCGCCTAACGGTATTGTGGGCTGCCAACAGGCTAAAGTATTTTCTGGTTCTAGTTCTTGTTCTGGTACTCCAGTTACCAGCTTAAGCAGTGTGGATGGCTCAAGTAGCACTTCGGTTACCTTGAGTTCTGGATACGGAACTAAATATGCCAGTGTAGAGTTTATGGATGGCGCTGGTAATGCTACTTGTGCTAGTGACAGTATTTTATGGCCTGAACCAGTGCCCTTGCCCATGGCCTGCACCAGTGTAACCGTTACTAATGCTAATGCTGATGCTGATGCTGGTTATACCAAAGTGTGGCCAATTTTCCAGTGCAATGGTTCTTCGGGAGGTGCGGTTAGTGAATACCGTCGTACGGTTTATTATAATGGCAGTTATGTTACGCAAAGTATAGGTACTTCTTCTTTAACTGTGCCTGACTATGGTAATGGAAGTTACCAGGTTTATATAGAACCGCATAATTCGGTTGGTTATGGTCCGGCTACCAGCGGATCAGTAGTTTATGATACTTCTGCTCCATCTATTTCAGCCTCACCACAGACAACTGCTAATGCTGCTGGTTGGTATAAAGATAATGTCAACGTGGATTTATCAGCCAGTGATTCTTTGTCCGGTATTAAGGATGCCAGATATGTTACTTTAACTGGTACGCAGCTAAGTGGTGATTGTACTTCGGGTGGCAGTTTGTATTATTCTGGCGGCAGTCGCGTGGTTTGGACTCTTACTTATTCTAGTTTGGGTGTTTTGTCTTTATGTGGTCGGGACAGGGCGGGTAATGTGGCTACAGCCGGTCCTTATCAATATAATATTGATAGAGTTGGACCAATACAAGGTGCGTTTAGGGCGGGGACTGCAGGAAGCCTGCAAACTGGTAACTTTACTAATTCTAATAGTCCAGTTTTTGAAGTGGATATTAGTGATAGTTTGTCTGGTATTTCAAGCGCTACTTGTACTTTGTATAATCCTGATTTACGTAAAGCAGGTTCTTGTGGCACTGGTGGAGTTTGTAGTACTACTAAATGTACTGGTAGCTTTCCTGAGGGTGATAATAATAGTAATAATATTCAGTTTTCTATAAATGCTGTAGATAATGCTGGTAAATCATCGTCATTAATTCAAATTTTTACAGTAAATAATCAGGCGCCTAATATAATAATTCCTTAGGAAGTTCAAGCAGTTCAGTAGTTTTATCAGAGTTCAATATCGTAATAAGCACTAAAATAACCGAAGGTTAGTTTAGGTAATTTATTATTAGTTGATTTTTATATAAGTAAACCATTTTTAAAAAATTTAATTTTGGAAATTAACGGCCAACAATGGTTATACGTAAAAGACAGATTTTTAGGGCGCGGACGAGTTTATTGTTTGCCTGACAATTCCCAGTATTTAAGGGTGGGGCCGATAGAAAAAATTGCTGCTGAGGTTGCTTTTTTGCGACAATTAAATAATTATAATTTTCCGGTTCCTAAAATTATCAACCAGGGGGAATATGATAATTTTGGTTATTATATTGAAGAGTCCGTAGGGCAATTTAGTTTTGGTGATAGATTTAGGCAAGAGTATTTAGTTAATGGTCGGGTAAGTAGTGAAACTTTTAGCAACTATTGTAAAATGTCCATTCGTTTTTTAGTTGCCCAATTTAAATCAGCCAAAGATGCTAATGGTATAAGTACTAATGAATTGCGTAAGGGTATTTGCGTTGATAATGTTGTAACCGAGAATCCCGATATTAGCGTTGATTATCTTAATGACGTGTTGTCAAAAGTAGAAAATAAATTAAAAGTATTGCCTCTGTCTTTAACCCATGGAGATTTTTCCCCTTTTAATGTGTTTAACAATGGCGTGGTGGACTTTGAACATAATTTCATAGGGCCGATAGGTTATGACGTGTTAACCGGCCCGTTATATGAAAGTTTTTGGGATTATAAAGAATCTAATGGTGAATCTCAACTTTTATTTTGTTTTTCCGAAGAACAGTTGGTTTATTACTTTAATCAGATTAATCAGGTAGCCGCTCATTATGGTATTAGCGATTTTTCCGTCTTTAAGGATAGTTTTTTATTACTGAAAGCCATTTGGTTATTATCTTACGAAAAACAGTTGGCTGGTGAGTTGGGTAGCAACTTAAGATGGAATTTTCGTAAAGCTATTTTAAAATATTTCCTCAGCTGGTATCTTGATAATAAGCCGATAGATACTAAAGTTTTTAAAAAATTGGTTAGCAACTAATGTAATTTTTATTGAATAAAATTTTTAGGTGGATTGTTAAATAAGTAAACAGATGTGATATGAATTTTAACAGCAACAACATTGATCATTATCATAAAGAAATAACAGATGCTTTCCGTTTTAATATGCGGGAATTAAAGTACCATGAGTTACCGCCCTCTTCACTTATACCAAGGGAAGATAAGAGTGTAAGGTACGTTGGTTCGGCAACCAGTATTTTTAAAAAGCATTTTATAAATAAATCAGTTCCTGATAGAGGATATTTTATAATTCAAAAGTGTTTAAGGACTAGGAATCTTAAATCGTTCTTTGTTGACGAGGTTAATCCCGAATGGGCTTCTTATTTTACAATGCTTGGCGCCATTGTAAGGCCAGATAAAATAAGTAGTTTATTAGACGGCGTTTTAAATACTCTCTTTAGTTTACATGTAAGTAATGAAAGAATAATGATTAATGTCTTTTTTAAAGACGTAGATTTAATTAATCTCATAAGTGATAAAAGATACCAAGGTAGATTTTTAGTTAATATAGATAATTCGGAAAATAACTTAATAAAATATAGGCATAAATATGGCATGGATAATATATACGGTCGTAATTTTAATTTATCCATAAAAGATGAAGATCGGCAAGTTTTTAAAGACGTTGGAAACATCATAGTTATTGAAACAGATGGTGTTAGTTTAGCGGTTGAGATGGGTATAGGTGTGAGCACCTTATTAGCCAGAATTTTTTCTTTAAAAAATTCCATAGAAGCTTCGTTGGTAAGTAAGATTATCCCTTTTGAATACGGTTTAAAGTCAAAATTTTCAGACGCTTTATCAAGCATAGTGGCTATGTTTAGATCAGGCGTTAATCCGGGTTCAAAAGGCAGAGAATATCTTTTAAAAGTTTATATTATCGCTTTGGTTTATTTATGTGACAAGGTTAATGTTTCGTTTTCTAAAGTTAAAGAATACTGTGACAGGTACGAACTGGAAGAATATGGAAACGTAACGGACATAGTGGACAGATTGTTAAAATATATGTTGGTGTATAAAAATAAAATTCCCACGTACCTTAAATATGATATTAACCGGAAGTAAAATTAAACAAGAAGTCAAACAAGGTAATATAACTATAAAACCTTTTTCTTTGGGGCAGGTAAACCCTAATAGTTATAATTATCGCTTGGGTTCTAAAATAAAGATTTTTAAAAAGTTTAACGGCCATAAGGCTCTGTTTGGAGAAATTAAAATTCCTAAAAAGGGGTATGTTTTAAAGCCGGGTAAAATGTACTTGGCGACGACAAAAGAAATAATTGGCAGTTCCAGATATGCTATGTCTTTAATTGGCCGTAGTTCTATGGGTAGATACGGGTTATTTTTACAATGTTCAGCTAATCTTGGGCATACAACGTCCCGACATAAATGGACGTTAGAGATAGTGGCTGCCGCGCCGATTAGGTTATATCCTGGAATGATTATTGGGCAAGTTTCTTTTTGGAAAAATAATGGGCTTGTTAAAAAGTACCAGGGTGCTTATGGTTTTTTAAATCATCCGCAGGAGTTTATTGCTAAAGACAGTGTTTATGATATTAACCGGAAGTAAAATAAAAGAGGAGGTTAAAAAGAGGAGAATTGAAATTTCACCCTTTGATAAAAAAAGAATTACCACTAATTCTTACGATTTGGCTTTGGGTGACACTGTGTTGCGTTATAAAGCTGGTGTTATAGACCCTAAAAAGAAAATTGATTATGAAGAAATAAAAATTCCAAGAAGTGGCTTGTCATTAAATAGCGGCAGTTTTGTTTTAGGTCATTCCCAGGAACGCTTGGGAAGTGATTTTTATGTTCCGTTAATTCACGGAAAATCAGGAACGGCACGGATGGGTTTATTCGTGCACGTAACCGCTGATTTGATAGATATTGGTTCGCATGGCGTTACTACTTTTCAATTATATGCCACCCTACCTATTCGTTTATATCCTGGTATGCTTATTGCTCAGGTGAGTTTTTGGGTGCCCTTTGGTGACATTATTTTATATAAAGGTAAATATCAAAATAGTAATGGTCCAAGACCTTCCATGACATATAAGGATTTTAATTAAGTTGCCAAAAGATTTATAAGATAAATAAAAACTTACTCAGCTATTCGTTAATGGTTAAGTAATTTTGTTTAATTTTAGCCAAAATTAGTTAATATTAGTTCCATAGGGGTTGACAAATTGGCCATTTGGCTGTATAATGTAATGTTAAACAATAAAAAATCAATTAAAATAAAAGTGACATTCATTAAGACTTTAAAAGTAAAGATGTCATCCTGACCACCCGAAGGGTGGGAAGGATCTCAAAATAAATATAAATTAAAAAAGTCTGTCATCCTGATCACCCGAAGGGTGAGAAGGATCTCAAAAAACAACATTGTTATTTTAAGAAGGTAAATTATCAAACGTTTGTCACTGCGAGCGAGCGATAGTGAGCGCGGCAGTCTAGATTGTTTCGTCCCACGTACGCGGGACTCGCAATGACAAATATCATTTATCTTCTTAAAACAATAATACTCAAAACAGCAAATTAAAAAATTAATAACAATAAATAAAAGGTGACAAAATGAAACGCTTAGTAATAGCAATATTCGTATTGTTGTTTGCTGGCGTAAATTACGCTCAGTGGACACAAGTAACCCACGGCGACAATCTTTGGATAGAAGAAGTCGCTTTTGCAGATTCATTAAACGGCACAGCTACTTCTAGTGGTTTTGGTTTTTACCATACCACTAATGGCGGCCAAACTTGGCAGTTAAAGGCAACTTGGGATTTAATTTGGTTGTCATCCCGCGGGGTAACCTTTATAGACAACAAAATAGGTTGGATAACAACTTATCAAGGTCCTTATCAAGGTTACTTTTACAAAACCACTGACGCTGGTGTTAATTGGCAAAAAGTGGATAATGGCACAGCTGATGGTAAAGCTCATCGTACTTTCTGGTTTAACACTCAAGTTGGCTTTGCTTGCGGCGGTAATAATGCTTCCTTTTTCTGGACAGATTCTATTAGTGCCAAAGGCTTGTTTTGGAAAACTACTGACGGTGGTAATACCTGGTCTCATAAAGAAGTTGGTAAACCCAGAGGCGGTTGGCAAGAAATATGGATGCTCCCTACTGGCAGAGGATTTTTAGTTAGTGGCGATTTAATTTATGTTACTGACGATATGGGTGAAAATTGGAAAAAATATGATTTTGTTTTTCATTCAGAAGAATGGATTAAACAAATCTATTTTTTTAATAATACTGATGGATTAGCTTTTGCCTCCAGAATATTTTTGAATGGCCAAAATAATAGAGCCACTTGGGTTTACAAAACAACTGATGCTGGACAAACCTGGCAATTAATATCAGAAATTCCTTTTCTTTCTATTGCTGTTACCAAACCAGTATATGTGGTTGATTCTAATAATATAGCTATGGTTGGTCAGTACAATAACAGTAATCCTTTAGATCCTTTGGGGCTCAGTTTCCGTATTTTAAGAAGTCTGGATGGTGGTAAAACTTGGTATGTGGAACAGAAATTAGGTTATAACGATATTATTTATGGTTTAACCAAGAACGGTAATACTTATTGGGGTGGTGGTTTACAAATGTGGCGCTGTGATAATGTAAAGCCTTACTTTACTGAAATAGTTTCTGATTCCATTGCCTATGCCGACAGTCAATACAAACAGCAGTTACAAGTAGTAGACCTAGATGGTGATCCTGTTCAACTTTCAATTATTGAAGGTCCTAGCTTTTTAGCCGTTGATAATTGTTGTGTCATAGGTACACCAACTAATCAGGATACTGGTAACTACATAGTTAAGGTATTAGCTTCAGACGGTAAGGGTGGTACGGATACTTTAAGTTACAACTTGAAGGTTGATAAAACTACTGGTGTAGAAATTATTGACGGTATTCCTACTGATTATCAGCTCAGCCAAAACTATCCTAATCCATTCAACCCAAGTACCAAGATTAGATATTCAATACCAAAATCTTCTAATGTTATTCTGACAATATATAATATACTCGGTCAGCAGGTTACAGTTTTAGTAAACGAATATCAATCAGTCGGGAATTATGAATATAGTTTCACTGCTGAAAATCTTGCTAGCGGTACCTACATCTACCGCATCCAAGCTGGGGATTATACGACCAGCAAAAAAATGCTCTACGTAAAATAAACAGAATTCTGTCTTGTAAAATAAGGTTCTAAAATAATGGAAATTGTTCTCCCTAACTCAGATGGTGTTAATTCTCATACAGTACTCTATAATCCAGTACTCGAGAATTAACACCTTATTTTTTTACTTAAATTTTTCCCTTCAGCAAATACTTCCATACTTCCAAGTATCAAAGAATTTGCCGAATGGAATTTTGGTTTTTAATTTTATATTTTTAATAGAATCTTCTTAATGATATTTTTTAATTTTCTTTTTGATAC
>JBMORS010000156.1:0-4243 GCA_049319925.1 Patescibacteria group bacterium
AAAAATTCCACGCTTTCCACGCTGAAAAGCTGAACAACCTACCTAAGCTTAATTTAAGCTGGCAAGTCGGCCTGCTAGTCCAAGTTATGACGTTAACTGCTTTGTGGCTCTTAGCTATTTAGTAATAAAGCTATTAGAACAAAATACAGAATTATGACAAATACTTCCATGCTCGCAAGTATGGAGGAGGTGTTTTTATCAAAATTTTTATTTTGGCAAATTCTTTGATACTTGGAAGTATGGAAGTATTTGCCGAAGGCAAAATAGAAATAAATCCTATTTAAAAACCATAATTCATGTTTCGTGATTCCAAAACCAATCAAAAATTAAATTTGTGAAGCAGTTTAATTTTTCTACCAAAGGCCGATCTACCTTTAATGGAGACCCTTACTTATACAAATCACGTGGAAAAAATATATTCCAAGTCCACTGCCAAGCCACTTGAAATTTTTTACGCCAAGTTAAAAGTTTACTCAGATACACTGTCCGCCACAACCACCAGGCCAAATGTCCTTCAAAAAACCAACCACCTATCTCAGCTAGGGCCAACCACTGGCCCAGGGAAACCAAACTGCCTTTGGATTTATAAACAAATTCCTGAGCCGGTTTGTTTTTTACCCCAGCTAATAAATTTTTGGCCGCTTGTTTGGCTTGATTAACAGCTACCTGAGCCAATTGCGGCAATAATTTATTGCTTGTTTTGTCCAACAAAGCAGCACTATCACCTAACACATAAACATTGGGATAATTAATTAGTTGTAAAGTGTTTTGAACTTTTATCCGGCCGTTACTAAGCTTGTCCAAATCTCCTTGCCAATCAATGCCTACTGGTTTTACCCCAGCCAGCCAAATTACCAAATTGCTTAATATAACCTCACCGCTAGTTAATCTTAAACCTTGCTGATTAACCTCGGCTACTTCAGCCTGGAATTTTATAACCACACCCTGAGCGGCCAATCTCTGCCTAGCCTGCTGGCCAAACTTAGGACTAAATTCTTTTAACAAGTCTGACCCGCGTTGTACTAAAATTATTTTTACTTTCTTGGCCAAAGTTGGTTGCAGCTTAACCAGAGTACTTTTTACTAAATGGCTTAATTCGGCCGCCATTTCCACACCAGTTGGTCCGCCGCCCACTATAACCCAAGTTAAAAGTTTGTCTAAATCTATTGATTCCTTAATTTTATTAGATAAATCAGCTGCCTGTTGTAAATTGTTTATTAACTGATTTTTTATAGCCAAAGCATCAGTTAAAGTTTTTAAGGGCCGAGCGTAGGTAGCCGCCCCAACTACAGCAAACCAATTAGTAATAGTACCCGGCGCAACTACTAAATAATCATAAGTCAAAAATTGGCCGGTGCTAGTAACTATCTGACGACTGTCTAAGTTTATAGTTTTAACTTGGTCTAAAATTAATTTTAAATCATTGGGAAATTTGTTTCTTAACGGCTCTATCACGTTACTGGCTGATAAACTGCCAGCCGCCACTTCATGCAGCAAGGGCGTAAACAAAAAATAATCCAGCGGCGAAACCAAAGTTATGTCAAAATTCGCCCAGCCGCCTTGTTTTTTTATATACAACAAAGTGTATAAACCAGCAAAACCGCTACCAATTACCACTAAACGGGGCCTGATTGAAATATTTTTATCTGCCATAAACTGAATTATAAACCATTACCGACTGATTGTGCTATAATACCAAAACTATGCTGTTAAAAAATAAATTTTTTATTGTTTTATGGCTGATTAGCCTTAACCTAGCACCCTTTTACGCTAAGGCCCAAACCAACATCAGCAAAAATGTTTCTTATCAAGATTTTGGTTCCTGGTATTTAAAAAACTACCAGCTTAAAGAGTTGCCTTTTCGAGCCGCCGCCTTGATTGATGCTGAAACTTTACAACCTTTGTATTATCACCAAGAAAGCACAGTTATGCCCACGGCCAGTTTGATGAAACTTTTGGCCGCCGGCGCTTTGATAAGCTATAACATTACTGATTGGTATCAAGCAGTAGATTTAACTGATCAGGAAAACGAAGGACTACTTAGACCTTACGTAGAACCTAAAGATAATTTTGCCTTATTGCGATTAAAAACCAATGAAAAAATAAGTTTAGAACAAGCTTTTGCCACTATGCTAATGGGTTCGGCTAATAATATCGCCGTGGCCTTGCCCCGCTATTTAGGCGTTAGCCGGACGGATTTTATCAACCGCATGCAACAAACCGCCCTAAACTGGGGTATGACGCAAACAAAAGTAGACGAACCTAGCGGCTTATCTTTGGATAACGTATCTTCGGCCAAAGATTTAGCTATGGGTACCTGCCAGGCTTTTAACAATTTTATGACCAGTTATTATGCCAGCCAGCCTTATATAACTTACGATACCAATCAACAAACCAAAAAAACAATCAGTCATACGGTACATGATTTAAGAAAAAATTTCAGCAAATACTGGGGCGCCAAAACCGGTTACTTAAGAGAAACTCAATATCATTTGGCGGCCGGCGTAATAACACCCCAAGGACGTAAACTTTGTCTAACAGTTCTTACCTCACCCAGCCGCGCCTTGTCCGAACAAACTGGTGAAGCTTTACGCTTGTGGGCAGATAAGATGTATAAGTGGAAATAATAAACAATTACAAATATCAAATTTCTAATGTCAAATCAATAACAAATTAACCAATTTGACATTAGATAATTTATCCGCCAGTCGGCAGAGCCAGCTGGCGGAATTGATTGGTAATTTGATATTTGTAATTTGAAATTATATCAATTAGACATTATGGTTTAGAATTTGTATTTTCTAAACCCTTTATCCTATCGTTATTTTTCAAAATATCTTCCACAAAACCAGCTTGGTAACCAGCCTCCTGGGCGGCTTTGGCAATAGCTTTTAAATCTTTAGGCAAACACTTGCCGCTAAAACCCGGCTTGTCCGGATAAACAAAAGTGTGATAACGGCTCATTCTGGGATCCATTAGCCAGGCTTCCCGCACCATATGCCAATCGGCCCCAAAAGTACGGCAGATATTATAATATTCATTAACTAAAGTAACTGTATTAGCCACAGCCGTGTTAGTCATATATTTGGCAATTTCCGCTTCAGTTGCGCTTAAAAATATTATTTTTACACCCGAATTGTAAACCGACTGGTAAAGTTCTACTGCCATAGCGCAATGGTCTTTGTGGCCGCCCAGTATTAAAAAAGTTTTCTTACTTTCATCAGCCAAAGGATGAGCCACAGTTTCGCCAATGTATTCCGGCTGAAAAATAATTTTTTTATCCGGATACTTATCAATCAATTTTTGAGTGGTGCCTGGTTTAACTGTAGACCGAATTATTATCAAATCACTCTTTAGCCAATCCACGGTCTGTTCTACTATCGAAGTATCACAACCGCCGTCAGGCAAAGAATTAGTTGGCACACAAACAAAAACCACCTGACAGGCATTTATCTCCGCCTGACTGGCCGATTCGTTAGGCAAAGCTGGATCGTATATCAAAGCCTCGCTAAATAATTTTTTAATAGCTTTACCTACAAAACCATAACCGACTATGCCGATTTTCATATTTCGTCCTCTTCTCTATTAATATTTAATTGTTTTAACAACTGTAAAGGATAACGTTCGTTTTTTAAATAAGCCTGTACTGCCTCGTAATAAGGCAAATACCAAAAATCCGCCTCAGTCAAAGCAGCTAATTCCTGACGGCTGAACCATTTGGCTTTTTTTACTTCACCAATAGCCAATTTTATTTCGCCCGCTTGCCAATCGCCGGTAAAATAAAAACGCAGAGTGTGCTTTTCTTTTTTATTCTTGTATTCCTGAATTTGCACCAACCAGGTAGGTTTGACTGTTAAATTAACTTCCTCCATCAATTCTCTTAACAAGCCCTGGCAAACTCCTTCGCCTTTTTTAAGACCGCCGCCCGGCAGTTTCCAGCCCGGGGAACGTTCGTCTTCGGTAAGCAAAATCAAACCGTCCTTGGCTATTAAACAATAAGCTTTAGTGCGTATTAAAGTAGCGCCCATAATATAGAAATTCTAGCAGATGATGGGTAAAAAATAAATAATGGGTAAAAATACCAAATTTCAAATAACAAATGACAAATCAATGCTTAAATTATCTAATGTCAAATTGGTTAATTTGTAATTTGGTTGCTTTAGCAACCATCCCGCGTACGCGGGATAAAAGCCAAGCTTTTATTGATTTGAAATTGGAAATTTGATATTTAGAATTAACCCAA
>JBMORS010000156.1:4343-6953 GCA_049319925.1 Patescibacteria group bacterium
AAATTATCTAATGTCAAATTGGTTAATTTGTAATTTGGTTGCTTTAGCAACCATCCCGCGTACGCGGGATAAAAGCCAAGCTTTTATTGATTTGAAATTGGAAATTTGATATTTAGAATTAACCCAAATCCCTTATTGACTTTTTTGCCCTATACTGTATACTTAGATATATATCTAATTATCTAAGTTTTATGTCATTTAGCCAAACCTTAGCTGCTCTATCAGACGCCAATCGGCAAAAAATAATCGACCTGCTAAAAAGAGGCGAACGGGCAGCCGGACAAATCGGCCAGCATCTTAATATTACCCTGCCTACCCTATCCCATCATTTGGATATTTTAAAAAGGGCCGACTTAATAAGCGCCCGCCGTCAGGGTCAACAAATTTTTTATTCGCTTAATCTAAGTGTGCTGGAAGAATTGGCAGAAAAAATTGCCAAATTCCTAAGCACGTCTAAAAAATAACCTAAATAATTATGAAGTCCCCACTCCGACTTTCTTTAACCAGCGAAGCCTGGCCTATACTAACCATATTAATCGCTTTGGGCTTAAGCTATTATTTTTACCCCAGCCTGCCCGATACTGTGGCTAGCCATTGGAATTTTGCCGGACAAGTAGACGGCTGGAGCAGTAAACAGGTTCATAGTCTGCTGTTACCCGGGTTAATGCTGGGCATATATATCTTGTTTTTGGTTATGCCCTACCTGGATCCTAAAAAAGAACGCTACCAAGAATTCGCCAAAGTTTATCAAATTTTTAAAAGTTTAATGCTAACCGTCTTATTGATAATTTATTTAGCAGCTACTTTGTATAATGTCGGCTACGACATTAATATTGGTCTAATAGTAGCCACTTCGGTTGGACTGCTTATGATAATTTTAGGTAACTACATGGGAAAAATAAAAAAGAACTGGTTTGTCGGCATCCGCACGCCTTGGACACTGTCCAGCGAAAATGTTTGGAACAAAACCCATCGAGTGGGTGGCTGGATGTTTATAATTTTCGGCCTGGCTATAATATTAGCCCCTA
The DNA here is from genome assembly GCA_049319925.1 of Patescibacteria group bacterium. Classification (GTDB taxonomy): domain Bacteria; phylum Patescibacteriota; class Patescibacteriia; order Veblenbacterales; family UBA10138; genus JAHITT01. Next base: position 5,372 of record JBMORS010000156.1, read on the forward strand.
ATTTGCCGGCCAATCTGGCCCTATACGTGTTTATCGGCGGCGCCCTGCTAGCCACTTTTGGTACCATGGGTTATTCCTACTTGGCCTGGCGACAAGAGAAAAAAAATAATACTTTTAAAGATCATGCCTAAAATTACTTTAAAAAAACTTCACTTAATCCTGATCGCTGGTCACGTAGGTAGCGGCAAAACTTTTTTAGCCAAAAAACTGGCTAAAAAAATAAACTGCCTTAGGATCGATAAAGACATTATTGATGATTCCTTTACTACCAGCCGGCTTAGTAAGCTTTACCAATCAGCTGCTCGACCCTACATCCATAAAATAATGTACAATCTGGCCAAAAGTAATCTATCTGATAATACTTCCGTAATCATTGATGCCCCTTTTACCAAAGCGGAAAAATATTTAAACAATCCAACCTGGCTTAAGTTAATCAAAAATATAGCTAAACAAAACAGGGCAACTATTAAATTAATCTGGTGCACGGCTGACAATAAAACACGCCAACAAAGAATTCTTAAAAGAAACCATGAACGTGATAAAGAAAGATTGAATCAATTAATAAAATATGTTGGCCCGGGAACTTTGATACCCATACCCTTTAAACACCTATTTTTTGACACTAGTAAAAATTCAATTAACAAAGCTATTAGATTTTTGACTGATTAATAAATCAACCTTACAAAACACCTCTAATTTTAATTAAGGGTGTTTTGTAAATGATTAAAAATCTAAATTCAAAATTTTTTAATAAAATATTCTTGCGTCCCCACTACTATTAGGCCAACTATAAGCATTATAACCCTGACATTTAAAGCTATAATTAATCCCTCACCACCGCTATCACCAATGTAACTCATAGCTGACTTAGCGATATTCCCCAACAAAATTGGTAAAATAAATCTTTTAAAACCAACTGGACCGGCCGCCACTATATAAGTCATTTCATCATCTGGCGTAAACGGTAAAACATAAATTAAAAAAAGAAATAAAGGACCAATTTTTTGCGTTAAGTTATCAAAATTTTTGTAAAAATGATCGGGTAAAATATTCTTAAGCCAAGGGCGGCCAAATTTCTTCACCAAAACAACAATTAACATCAAGCCCACTGTGGTGGCGGTAAAATTCAAAACAAAACCCCAAAATCCGCCAAAAATGTAGCCGGCTGCTATATGAATAGCTGTATTATAAAAAGGCGTTAATATAATATACAAAATCTCTACCAACCAAAAAACTAAAATCCCCAGATTGCCCAAATTATTTACAACCGATTGTAAGCTTTGCCTGTCCATGTATTTGGCAATCAATAAACCAGCTATTGTTGTAAAAACCAAATAGGACAACAAATAAAATAAACTTCTTTTGGACTTATTTGGTTTGAATATTATTTCTTTAAACAAATTCATATTAAATTTTCCGGCTGTCATAGGCCCAATGCAGCAGCGCCTGGCGCTGTTTGCGGCGACAATTTAAGTCCTTAGGATGACAATATTTTTTTATAGCTCCAGCATGGCGACTAATGGCGCGCCAACGTTTTATTTGCCGCTCGTCTTCCTTAGGTAAACGTCGCCCCAAATAATAA
>JBMORS010000157.1:0-6641 GCA_049319925.1 Patescibacteria group bacterium
GAGTCCTCGCTTGGCTTATGCTCCATAAGCCAAGCTGCGGATAGCGCCAGTAGGTAAAAACCCTAACTATAACAAATAATATAAATAGATTAAGCTACCTGAAAAGATAATTTTTTTCTTTTATAAAAAATCATTTTAACCGCTTCCAAAACTATTATCAGGAATACAGAAAAAGCTAAAACCATAAACCAATGATTAAACGTCAAAGCAGTGGTATAAAAGACTTTTTGTAGAGGTGGCCAATAAACTACCAAGACCTGCAAAAATAAGCTGACTAAAACTGCCAACAACAAAGATTTATTATTCCAATTGGCTTTGTGCCAAATCGGCTGATCCAATTGTTTTAAACTAAACACATAAAGCGGTGTGGCTACGGCCATTAAACTAAAAACAATAGTGCGAATAGTTTCGGTTGATGATAAATAACCAGTCAAAAAAATAAAAACCAACAAAGCACCCAAACCTTTTAGTAAACTTATACCGCCGATTATTAATTTATTTTCCAAGTCTAAGATTGGTTTTTTCCTGGATATAGGTACCTCTTGCATGACTTCTGGGCGACCTGGGTCATTGGCTAAAGCCAAAGCCGGAAAAGTATCAGCTACTAAATTAATCCACAAAATCTGCGTGGCTAACAAAGGCAGCCACAAGCCGCCGCCTTGCCATAAACTCCATAACAAAGCGCCAAAAATTAAAACAACTTCAGCAAAACTATCTGACATTAAATACAACAAAACTTTACGAATATTATTATAAATAGTTCGCCCTTCTTCCACGGCCGCCACAATAGTCGATATATCATCATTTAACAAAACTATATCACTAGCTTCCCGAGCCACATCAGTGCCAGTGCCAAAAGCTATGCCGATATCGGCCGCCTGCAAAGCTGGCGCGTCATTAACACCATCGCCGGTCATAGCCACTACCTCACCCTGTAATTGCAAAGCTTTAACGATTTTTAATTTGTCTTGAGGCGTGGCCCGGGCAATTACCGATATTTGTTTTAACTTAATAGCTAAATCCGCTTCGGATAAACTGTTTAATTCATCACCATTCAAAATATTATCAGGCCCGGCAACTAAACCAGCTTGACCAGCCACAGCCTGGGCCGTTAGTTTATGATCGCCAGTTATCATAATAATTCTAAGTCCGGCTTGTCTAGCTTTAAGTAAAGTGTCACCTACCCCGATGCGCAAAGGATCATTTAATACAGCCAAACCTAATAAAGTTAAATCCTTTAAATTATCTTCCTGTAAATCAAATTTTTTAGCCGCTAAAACCGTTAAGTGTTTTTTAGTCAAAGCTAATAATCGATAACCCTGCCCGCTCATTTTTACTATTAAATTCATAAAAGCCTCTCTACCAGCCTCATCCATCTTGATGGTACCTGCTGCTACGGCCACCTGGCTACAACGAGCCAATAATCTTTCCGGAGCTCCTTTAACATATAATCGATACTCCTTATCCGACTTATGTAAAGAAGCCATTAACTTCCTGTCTGAATTAAAAGGCAAAACTTTGATCTGCGGATAATCCTTCCGATAATTATCTATTAAAATATCCTGCTCCTCAGCCGCCAAATATAAAGCTCTTTCCGTAGGACTACCCACTACAAAAGATTCCTGACTCTGCACTTTATACTCCCGATAAGCCTCCGAAGCCATTATACCCGACAACAAAAGCTCCTTAGCTAAGTTGTTTTCCGACACCGGTTGAACCTCCGGCTGACCTAAATCATTAGCTAAAACCAACTGACTAACCTTCATTTGACCAGCCGTTAGAGTGCCAGTTTTATCGGCGCAAATAACTGTCGTAGAGCCTAAAGTTTCAGCGGCCACCAATTTACGGACTAAAGACTGACGCTGTAAAATTCGGCGCATACCTAAAGCTAAAATAGCCGTCACTAAGACCACCAAACCCTCTGGCACTGCTGACACGGCCACCGCCACGGCTAAAGTAAACATTTCCTGAAAATCGTAAGAAAAACTTAATCCCAAAACCAAAATCCCCAAACAGACAAACATAACTAGCAGACCAATAGTTTTAGCCAAACGCGACAATTTATTTTGCAAAGGTGTATCGGTTTCCTTAGTGGCCAATAATAACTGAGCGATTTTACCCAACTGGGTGTGATAACCAGTAGCCACCACCACGGCCGTAGCCCGGCCCAAAGTTACAGCACTGCCCTGGTAAACCATATTAATTCTTTCGGCCATAACCGTTTCCGTTGCCAATTTTATTATTTTCTTTTTAACCGGATCTGATTCACCGGTTAAAGCCGCTTCGTTTACTTGAAGCTCGGTGGCTTCCAATAATCTGGCATCAGCTGGCACTTTATCGCCCGGCTGCAAGTAAATAATGTCGCCCGGCACCAAATCAGCCGCCACCACCGCCACATTTTTGCCATCTCTTTTTAAACGAGCATAATCCTGCACATAATTTTTTAATTCTTTTAAGGCATTAGCCGCTTTGTATTCCTGAATAAAACCCACCGAGGCATTAATAGCCACGGCAATTAGTATAACAAAACCATCTAGCCATTCTTGCAAAGCCAAAGTAACTACCGCCGCCAGCAATAAAATAATAACCAAAGCGCTTTTAAATTGACTTAAAAATATACTAACAGCTCCGGGCTGACGCCGTTCCGGTAAAATATTATGACCAACCCTAACCAAGCGAACTAGCACTGATTGTTCAGATAAACCCTTTAAAGAAGTTTTAAGCTCCTTTAAAACCTGACTAGCCGACAAAGCGTGCCAAGGCAACTGTTTAACCATTGATTGATCGGATTTAAGCATAAAAATTTATTTATCGATTTTTTTAAAACGATTAAAACTAAAATCCTTATTAAAAACATTCTTTAGTTTTTTGAATCGCTCAGATTGTTTAACTTTAAAACGTGACGGTGTGCGGTAACGCGTCATTGGTTTGTTGCTTTTACTGGAATAATTACGCATACTATGTAATATAACACATCATATCATATTAAACCCCAAAAACTTCTTAATGCTTTAACGATATGGCTCTATCTATTATTTTCTTAATAATCGGCTTTGCTCTTCTTATCAAAGGAGCTGATTTATTAGTTGACGGTGCTTCCTCGCTGGCTAAGCGGCTTAAAATACCAGCTTTGGTAATCGGTCTAACCATCGTGGCTTTTGGTACTTCCATGCCAGAACTTATCGTGAACCTGCTGGCTAGCCTACGTGGCAATACCGACATTGCTATTGGCAACGTACTAGGCAGCAACATCGCCAATATTTTTTTAATCGTCGGCGCCGCTTCCATAGTTTATCCCCTAGCTGTTAAAACCAGTACCGTTTGGAAAGAAATTCCCTTATCTCTGCTAGCGGTATTGGCTTTGGGTATTTTGGCTAATGATAAATTAATAAACAATGAAGCCAATAATTTAATAGACGTCTCTGACGGTTTAACATTGGGTTTATTCTTTCTAATCTTTCTATATTATGTTTTTGAAATCAGCCGCGATAAAAACAGCCCTAAAGACGAAATAGAAATTAAACAACATTCCATAAGTAAATCTATCTTATTGGTAATAATCGGCATTATCGGCCTAAGCTTAGGCGGCAATTGGGTGGTAGATAGCGCTGTAACTTTGGCTAAAAGTTGGGGCGTCAGTCAATCCTTAATTGGTTTGACTATCGTGGCCCTAGGCACCAGTCTGCCAGAACTATTTACTTCGGTGGTAGCGGCTTTCAAAAAAAATTCCGACATTGCCATTGGCAACGTAGTAGGTAGTAATATTTTTAATATATTATGGATACTATGCGTTAGCGCTATAATAAAACCGTTGCCTTTTTCTGATACTTCTAACATTGACTTAGCTGTAACCGCTTTGGCCACTGTCTTACTTTTCCTGTTTACTTTCGTAGGTCAAAAAAGAGTTATTGAACGCTGGCAAGGGGCTTTATTTGTAATTAGTTATCTAATTTATATTATTTACCTAATAATAAAAGGCTAAAACCACTTGATTATACAATAAAATTCTGTTAAGATACGAAACGCTGTTTAATAGTCATTTCTAAACTAGGGTCCATAGCTCAGCTGGTAGAGCAGCGGCCTTTTAAGCCGTGTGTCGTGGGTTCGATCCCCACTGGACCCACCATAGAAAGAGTGTCTCATATATTGGGATACTCTTTTTATTTATGATTTATCTGTGGGGATCGAAGGGTAGTTCAAAAAGCTAAACTGCTTTAGGTTTTTGAACACCCAGGCTCTGGAGGAAAGCCAAGCATTGTGCCAAAGGCACTGTGAGGCTTGGGGGAAGAGGATCCCCACTGGACCCACCATGGAAAAAGTGGATCACCGAAGGTGGTGCACTTTTTTCATTGGCTGAGTCTTAAAATGTTAGGATCGAAGGCTGCGGAAAAATTCGCGGTCGTACAATATTTAAAAACTTATCTTAAGCTACTTTCTGTCTGGCAAAGATAATAATTTCAATAACACTTCCCTAGTCACCTGTACATCAGCTAAAGCGCGATGAGCTTTAGGCTGTGAGATACCCAAATGATTAGCCAAATAACCCAAATTATAACTGCCGATCATCAATTTGGCTTTAGCTAATTCCAAAGTATCTAAAACTGGATTGCTTAAAGATGGTAAGCCTAAATCATTCAAATGTTTATTTATAAACGACAAATCAAACTTGGCATTATGGGCTACCAAAGTAGCTCCTTCTATAAATAACATAAAGGCCGGTATCACCTCTATTAAAGGTTTACCTTGTTGCAAAATCATTTCATTGCTTATACCATGCACGGCCACCGCCTCGGCCTCTACTCGCCGACCCGGATTAACTATAGTATCAAAAGAATCTACCACCTTACCCTGCCTTATCCTTTCTCCAGCCAACTCAACCACGGCATGACCTGCCCTAGGATCCATACCAGTTGTTTCAACATCAAAAATTACATATTCAATATCTTGAGACATAAGTAACACTATTTTAACCGACCTAACCAAGAAAAGCTAATAATAAGATAACTTGTGAACAAATTGTGTATTCAGACGCCTTGCCCCGGAATACAACTTTGTCTTAAGCTTATAACTACCCTTAATCTAGCAATTAACATTATATATAAATATTTTAACCATAAATACTCAGAAATTATACTAACAGCTTAAGGTAGTAGACAAAGTTGTTATACGGGGCTTGCCTGATAGCTTTAAGCTGGGTAAAATAACGCTACTATGAATCAATCAACTGGCACAGTTAGAACCGATAAATTACCACCGCAAAACCTAGAAGCGGAAATATCCACCTTAGGTGCTCTACTGCTTGATAAAGACGCTATTGTCAAAGTGGCTGATATTTTAGAACCTAATGATTTTTATAAAGATGCTCACGGCGATATTTATGAAGCCATGGTACAGCTTTACGAAGCTCGCACGCCGATTGATATTTTATCCTTATCCAGCCGCTTGCAAGAAAAAGGCAAACTGGAAAGCGTGGGCGGTCACAGCTATTTGTCTAGCCTGGCTGAAAGCGTGCCTACGGCTAGCCACGTGGTCCATTACGCTAAAATAGTCCAACGTAAAAGCACTCTCAGGCGTATGCTAGCGGCGGCGGCCGAAATTACCGGCCTCGGCTACCAAGAAACCGACGACGTGGAAGATTTGCTAGACCAAGCGGAAAGAAAACTATATGGCATTTCCCAAAAATATTACCGGGAAAATTTTATCCCCATTAAACACGTTCTTAACGAAGCTTTTGATCGTATAGACGAACTACACAAAGAATCCGGCAAATTAAGAGGCCTACCGACCGGCTTTGCTGATTTAGACAATATTTTAGCTGGCCTACAAAAATCCGATCTTGTCATACTGGCCGCCCGACCGAGCGTTGGTAAAACCGCCCTGGCCTTGGACATCGCCCGCAACATCGCTACCAAACAAAAAACACCGGTTGGTATATTCTCCTTGGAAATGTCCAAAGAACAATTAGTTGATCGCTTACTCTGTTCGGAAGCTAATGTAGATATGTGGCGCATGCGTACCGGTAAACTTTCCGAACGGGAAGATGATTTTCCCCGTATCGGCCATGCCATGGGTGTACTTTCGGAAGCGCCTATTTTTATAGATGATTCAGCCACAGCTAATATCATGGAAATAAGAGCTAAAGCCAGGCGACTACAACTAGAACACGGTCTGGGACTTATTATGGTAGACTACCTGCAGTTAATGGAAGGTCGGCCAGCTGAAAACCGGGTTCAAGAAGTAGCCGAAATAACCCGTGGCTTAAAAGCCTTAGCCCGCGAACTTAATGTGCCAGTACTGGCCTTGTCTCAGTTGTCTCGTGCCGTAGAAATGAGCAAACCAGCCATACCCAAACTGTCACACCTTAGAGAATCTGGTTCTATTGAACAAGATGCCGACGTAGTAATGTTTATTTACCGTAAAGCGGCGGATAAAAATTACCAAACCGAAGATTTGTTGCCCGAAGAAAGAAATGTGGCTGAGCTTCACGTAGCTAAACACCGTAACGGCCCCACTGGCCTGGTAAAACTGTTTTTTAATGACGCTTACGTCAGTTTTAAAAGTTTAGAAAAAAAATCTACCGTTCCTCCGCCTCAGTAATGAACAAGATTAAAAAATTTATAATAATCCTAACTCAACTTTTA
>JBMORS010000158.1:0-6572 GCA_049319925.1 Patescibacteria group bacterium
CTTATAACATTAAATCATCTTCCACTCTTTTATAACCGTGAATTTCCTCTGGAGCAAACCAATGAGAAATTTCATGTTCAGCCTCCTGAGGAGTTTCAGAAGCGTGAACTATGTTATGAACTGCTCGTTTATCCTTATTAGCAGCCGCGGCTGAATCAACCGAAAAATCACCCCGTAAAGTGCCCATTTCAGCAATATAAGGCATAGTATTACCAGCTAATTTTCTAACCATATCCACCACATGCACTCCTTCTACCACCATTTTAACCAACGGTGCTGATGTCATATAATCAATTAACCACTTACGCACCATTTGGCCAATAGCCAACTTATCGTCCATTCCTAATTCTTCTATAGCATCATAACCGTATTTAGCGTAAGTATTTAAAGTTTTCTCTCCTAACCTGGCTATCCAAGTTTCATCTTTAGGATAATGATTATCTATCTGCTCCAAGGAAGGCTGAAACATTTCCAAAGCAATTATCTTAAGACCGCGTTGTTCAATGCGCTTGATAATTTCGCCGGTCAAACCACGCTTAACGCCATCCGGTTTAACCATAACAAAGGTTCTTTCTTCTCTAGGATGTTTGGACATAAAATTTTATCTCATTAAAGCTTAAGCACCAGCTATGGTAGCATACCAGTTAAAAACAGCAAGCCCGGCTTAGATAAATGCCAATTTTCGCCATTACTTAAAAACTTTATATCTCCTTGTTTATCAGTTCTTAAAATTTTTATTAACAAATGACCAAGCCTGTCCAAAACAATTTTATGTGGATGACCATAATTATTATGACCAACTGAAATAATAGCCCAAATTGGCTTAACCGCCTTAAGCCAGGCTAGACTGCTAGACGAGGCACTGCCTTGATGAGCGATTTTTATTATTTGCGACTGAATTGGCTGACCCGATGATAAAATTTCCAATTCTTCAGATTGATTAATATCCCCTGTCCATAAAACATTTGACCGACCGTAAACCAATCTTATTACCAAAGAGCTAGCGTTTAAATCCTCTACCACCTTACCAGCCAAATTTTGCCTGGGCCAAACTATTTGTAATTTAACCTCGCCTAAATTAATATTCTGCCCACCTTTAACAACTTTAACCGGAATATTTTTCTGTTTAATTACTTTAAGCCAAGCTAAATACTCCGGTGAAGTATGAATTACTCCCGTCCAAACAATCAACCTGACTTCATATCGTTTAACTACTTCTAATAACCCAGACAAATGATCAGCGTGGGGATGTGTTAAGACTACTAAATCAATGGTTCTTTTGGTTATTGGCAAATGTTGACCCAATTTACTAAGCACTACTCGCCCTGGCCCGCCATCTATCAAAACAACCTGGCGATCAGGCGTAATTATTAAGCCAGCATCACCTTGACCGACATTTAAAAAAATTATTTGTAAATCATTAGGCTGAACCAATCGCCAAACAACTACTGATAAAATAATTATTATAAAAAAACCAATTAATATCTTTTTCATTTTTTTGATTTTTTAAAAATAAATAAATTAAAAAATCCTAAATAAACAACAGCCGCGCCCAACCAAGCCAAACTAGCTGATTGTAAAAAACCCAAAGGTAAACTAGCTAAAATTTTAACCACCCCTATCATATAACCCAAAACCAACTGCAAGCACCAAGCAGCTGCTATTTTTAAAAAAACCAACCAGCTTGGTAAAATCAATAAAGATAAACCAAAGACAAACACCAGAATCACGGCTGGCCCGATTAGTAAATTACTCAACGGACTAATTAAAGATAATTGTTTAAGCTCAATTAATATTAAAGGCAGGGTAGTAAAATTAGCTGCTAAAGTATCAGCTGCCACTGATCTTAAATTAAACTTTTTAGTAACAAAAAATAATTTATCCTTTAACCGAGGCGACAACCAAATCAACCCGCCTAAAGCAGCAAAAGACAGCTGCCAACCCAAATCGTACAAATAAGCCGGCTGATAACTAAGCATTAAACCGGCGGTCAATAAAAATAAATTAAGTTTATTAATTTTTCGGCCTAAGGAATAAGCGGCTATTATTATAATGGACATAAAACCGGCCCGAATAGTAGCAGCTTCAGCGCCGGTAAAAACAACAAAAACTATAACTGCTGCCACTGTCAACCAACCAGCTAAACGGCGTTTGATGCTCAAACTTATTAATAACCAAAATAACAAGCTGGTCAAAACCACCACATTGTAGCCAGACACAGCTAGTAGATGGGTGGTACCGGTTTTTCTAAAAAATTCTGATATTTCTTTAGGTAAGGAACTATCATCACCCCATAACATACCACTGGCCAAAGCCGCATAAGGTTCGTGAAGCCAAGTGGACAGCCGTTCAGCCAATTTAACCCGCCAACCATAAAGCTTATAAACAAAACCACCAGTCGGCCGACTGATTAATTCTAAATCCGGCCAGGAACAAATTAATTTACCTGGCTTGTTTTTATAAAAAGATTCTAACCACAGAGCATTGGAACAATTAACCAATAACTTATCGCCATAATAATATTCGGGATAAAACCTGGTAACCGCTGTTACTTGTTGGCCGGTGGCTGTTTTTAAAAAATAAACCTTACTACTGTCTTTTAATTTAGGTGACTTATAAACAATAGCTTCAAACTGATTATATTTACCTGTTAAAATTGGTTGATTAATAAAATCAACAACCCATATGCCCCTAAACAAAGCTATTATTAAACCGACTATCAACCAATAATGCTTTTTGCCAAAACCACCGGTTACCTGCCCGCTAATTAACCAAATTAAACTCAAGCAGGCCAAATAAACCCAGTCAATTTTAAAATAAGGCAATAAAATAAAACCCAACAAAGCGCCAATTAATAACCAACGAACCAATAAATAAGGCGGCAACTCTTCGTTTGGATTTAAAAAAATATTTAATTTGTCATTATCGGTACCCTCCATACCGCTAAAATCAAGTTACTAGTTGTTTTAATCGACTGGCAATAAAATCCATTAAATTACCATCTAATACTTTATCGGGTTCACTACTCGTAAAACCCGTTCTATGATCTTTAACCATTTTATAAGGATGTAAAACATAAGATCTAACCTGGTTGCCCCAGGCGGCTGTTTTAAATTCACCCTTAAGGCCTTGTTTTACCGCTTGCTGCTTATCTTGTTCTATTTGCCAAAGTTTAGCTTTTAAATATTTAAGAGCTGTTTCTTTATTTTGTTGTTGAGAACGTTCGTTCTGACAAGTTACTGTTAAACCGGTTGGCAAATGAACTAACCGAACAGCTGAATAAGTCGTATTAACACTCTGCCCACCGTGCCCCGAAGACATAAAAGTATCTATCCGTAAATCCTTATCCTCTATAGTTATTTCGGAAGTGGCAGGCAATTCTGGTAAAACTTCCAACAAAGCAAAGGAAGTGTGCCTCATTTTAGCCGCGTCAAAAGGAGAAATTCTGACCAAGCGATGAACGCCGGCTTCATTTTTTAGATAACCATAAGCTAGTCGTCCGCTAACTTTTATAAGACAACTCTTTAAGCCAGCCTCCTGACCAGGCGACCTGTCTACTATTTCTGCAGACCAACCCTGCTGTTCGCAAAAACGAAGATACATTCTTTCCAACATCTGGGCCCAATCCTGGGCATCAGTACCACCCGCTCCGGCGTGAATAGACAACAAGGCGTTATTGTCATCATAGTGACCAGACAACAAGCGTTTCGATTCTAATTTATCTAATTTATCTAATAATCCTTGATAAAACTTAACCACCTCGGGTTGAGCGGCTGGAATAGATTCGTTAGCTAGTTGCTGCAAAATATCTAATTGGCTTTTTAAATCCTGCCAATCGTCTATGTCGGATTGCAAATCACCATAACGCTGACTGATTGATTTAGCTTTAGCTTGATCTTGCCAAAATTCCGGCTGCTCCATCTGCCCAGCTAAAACAGTCAATTGCTCTTTTATTCCCTCCGGGTCAAAGCCACCTCCCGGTCGCCTGAACGCGCTGTTCCAAGTCTTTAATATTTTTGATTAAATCAGCTTCTACCATATCCAACAGTTTATCAAAAAATAATAAAGTAATCTAATCAATCAATAATTATTTTATTTCTGACTCCCGGCCCGCTCCCTTTTTTCCATCTCTTCTACCACTCTAAGATTGTATTTAAAAAGTTGATTATCCGGCAAAGCCATTATACCCTGCTCTAAAATTTTCTTGGCCAAATCAAAATCTTTGTTCTGCAAATACCAAGCGGCCAGAGAATTGTAAGAATAATAAAATTGGCTATCTATAGCTATGGCTTGCTGATAATTATTTATAGCCTCTTCAACCCGCCCCAACTTAAGTAGAGCATTAGCTAAATTATGATAAGGCGGGGCTGACAGATTATCTTTATTTAAGATTATGGCCTGCTGATAAGCCTCGGCCGCTTCGTCATAGCGTTCCTGGTCAGATAAAGCCATGCCATAATTATTCCAAATCCGTAAACTTTGCTTGTTATATTTTAAAACATCTTCGTAAAAAACCGTCGGGCGGCGCCAAATCGCGTTGCGATTTATAGTAGTCAAACCCAACCAACCCAGCCAAACAACCACCAAACCAAATAAAATAATTTTTAAACAATTTGATAATTTCTTTATCAATTCATAAAACAAAGACAAACCAAAAACAGCTAAACCCAAAATCGGCAGGTATATATAATGTTCATACATCAATCCGCTAACTGGCACCACCACGCCACTAGCCGGCGCCAAAGCTATGCCTAGCCATAATAAACCAAAAGCGGCCAAACTATTTTGTTTAAAACGCCAAATCGCCAAACCCAAAACCACCAACAAACAACCCCAGCCTAATAAAACTTGGGCATCCCAGGCAAAATATTTTATATCTACCACTCTTTCCATATGTAGTCCCAAGGGTGCAAAAAATAATTTTAAATATTGTGGCCAGACACTTAAGAAGGTCCATAGTCTTATCCAAATACTTTCCGTGTAGGCCGTAGATTGGCCATAAATATTAAAAGTATCCTGAAAATTAAGAGCTGTGGCGCGTTTTTAACCCAGTCATAAAATTCCATTAATACCAACAAGGCTGGAAAAATAATGGATTTATCTTTGGTCAATATAGCCGCCAATAAAGACAACAGGCTTAAAATATAAAAACGATTTTTAGTCGAGACTGAATCATCAAACCGATAACGCCAATACCACAATAAACCCAAACCCATTAATAAAGCTGACAAAGGATCGGCCCGGCCAGCCACATAGGTTACCGCCTCGGTTTGCAAAGGGTGAATAATAAAAATTAAACTGCTTAACCAAGCGATAACTGGCCGCTGGGTTATTTTTTTAAATAAATTATAAAATACCAAACCCGCCGCCAAATGAATAACCACACTGACCAAGTGATAACCAGCCGCCCAGTCGCCCCAAATATGCCACTCTATTGAATACAGAATCAATAACAAGGGTCGCCAATAATTGCTTAATAGGCCAGCACCGGCTATTAAATTTTTCGTAAAATACCGACCAAAATAAGACCAATCTTTTATGTAAAAATTATTAATTATGCTGTCATAGTCATCCCAAAAAAGCTGATTAGGCAAAACATTTATATAAACCATTAAACCCAAAATAAACAAAGCCCAGGCTGACAACTGAGGCCTATGGCTAATAATTAATTTAAGTCGACTATATAAACCAATTACTAATTCAGACAAACCAATCATATTACTTTTTAACATGAAGCAAGTTACCGTGACCGGGAATTATATAGTTAGCCATTTTTAAAACCAACTGACGATTGGTTTTTAGTTTATTAGGATACTCTGCCCAACGATATTCTGCTTCCTGATCCAACCAAAACAAATCACCAGCTACCGCTACTATTCCCTTTTCCGTCTCGACTAGCACTGTACAGCATTCAGCACTATGACCTGGCGTAGCTATAATCTTTACCCCAGGTGCTATCTTATATGGCTTACTATTGTCATAAAAAATAAACTCGTCATCTTTTTGTAAAGCATCGCTAGTTATTATAGTAGCTTTGCTAAAAATAAAATTAGCGCCCATATGATCGGCATGCGGATGAGTATTAACTACGTATTTTATGTCAGACGCTTTTAAACCGTTCTTGGCCAAAGCGGCTTTTATTTTATCGGCATCAACCGCGTTGCCCGGATCAACCACAATATTAACCTTACCAGACATTATCAAGGTAGTAGTACACCAGGCCCGGCAGTGATTTTTTTTAAGCCATTTAAACTCACCGCGGCGTAAAATTTTAACATGAACTTTATCCATAAATTTTAACTGTATTTTTTTAAAAGATGTTGGCCTTCACTCTTTAAATCATTAAACCTATAAAACATAAATTGGCCTTTGGTTGAAACAGCCCACTCCCCATAATACTCCCCCATAGGAAGCCCGGCAATTACCGCGGCGGCCTGGTTAAGATGCTTTCTTTCTAAACGACTAATAATGTTCTGACCATATCTTAGTCTTAAATTTTTACCAAGCTGTCCAGTATAACGAGCTTGCACTTGGCCGTGCCTGGCCAAATCGGCTATTTGTCCTTTAGTTGC
>JBMORS010000159.1:0-6496 GCA_049319925.1 Patescibacteria group bacterium
GAAGCCCAAGGCGATTATTTGGTTTTACTAAATCCTGATACCTGGCTGTCAGCTGATTTTTTTACCAGTTTAGATGATTTTTGGTCTAAATACCCATTAGCTGGAGTAGTGGGTGGGCAGATAAGAAATCAAGACGGTACTATTCAGCCATCTGTCAGAAGGTGGCCAACACCTTGGTCGCAGATGTTGGTTTTGCTTAAATTAAGCCGATACTCGACTAAATTGTTGTCAAATTATTTATGGATTGACTTTGATTATGATCAACCGGCAGAGGTAGATCAGGTAATGGGCGCTTGTTTTATTTGCTCTAAAAAAAATTGGCAGCAGTTTGGTGGTTTTGATGATAATTTTTTTGTTTGGTTTGAAGAAGTAGATTTTTGCCGCCGTTTGAATGAAGCTGGGCTAACTATACGCTATGAACCAAGTTTAAAGATCGGTCATAGTCAGGCAGCTAGTTTTAAGCAACTTGATTACGTATCCAGGCATGTTATGTTTAGCCGCAGCCTGCTTTATTACGCCAGAAAGCATTTTGGTCGGGGTTGGTATTTGCCTCTTAGAATAGCCGTTGTTTTGGGATATATTATTTCTTATGTTGGAAAAATTTTTATCAAATAAAGAGGTAGATAAGTCTTCAAACAGTTTTAGATATAATTATTGGCTAGCCGCCTTGTTAGTTTTCTTTTTATTGGATATTCTTTCTTATTTGGGTTGGCAAAATTCCAACTTCGGCAGTTGTTTAGCTATAGTTTTTTCTTTATTGTGGTTATGGTTGGCCAGTCGTCGATTGGTTTGGGGTTTAATTTGGTTAATAGCTGAATTGATTATTGGTTCTTTTGGTCATTTATTTTCCATAGATTGGCAGGGTTTGGTTTTGCCGTGGCGATATTTGATTTTTATTGGCGCATTAGGCTTACTAGTTATAAAAGCCTGGCAGAATAGGAATTATTGGTCTAATCAAAAAAAAGAAATTTTATGGTGGTGTCTAATTTTGCTTGTTTTGGCTGTAGCCTTGCTGATGGCAATTATAGGAGGCAACGATTGGTCTAATATTTTTTTGGATATGAATGGTTATTGGTATTTGTTACTTTGGCCCATGTTTTTATTGGTTAAACAAACCGAAACTAATTTATGGTTAAAAGCCAGAGAAGTTTTAAGTGCGGCAGTTGTTTGGCTGGGTTTTAAAACTTGTTTTATTTTCTTTTTATTTGGTCATTATCCATCCTATGATTTGTCTTTAATCTATAGTTGGTGGCGGGACACGGGTCTGGGAGAAATAACCAGATTGTCGGATCGTTATTATAGAATTTTTTCCCAGAGTCATATTTGGTCGGCTGCCGCCTTGGCCTGGGGTTTTAGCGTTTTAGCCAAAAAAATATTAGTGGCTGGTTCAATTAGCCGCAGCTGGGGTTGGTTATTATTTACTTGGTTTAATTTAATTGTGGTTATACTTAGTTTATCGCGCAGTCTATGGTTAGCCTTATTAATTAGTTGGCTGTTTTTGTTTGTTTATTTACTTTTTAAAAGCAGTCAGATTGGCCGCCTTTGGCTTTATGGTTTATTGAGTTTTTGTTTGTTAATTTTGTCCTGGGGGGCGGTTAAGGGTTTGGCTGGTTTAGCTGTTTTTGGACAGTCAGTTTCTTCATCGGTAGATTTAAGTCAAAGGTTTAATAGTCAAGAAGCGGCCGGACAAAGCCGTTTGAAGCTGTTAGGGCCTTTAACCAAAGCTTCTTATCAGAGGCTTTGGCTGGGGAGTGGTTTTGGCGCCACTGTTACTTATCAAACTGATGATCCTAGAATTGTTAAATCTACGGCTGGCGGTAGTGGCCAGATTACAACTTACGCCTTTGAATGGGGATATTTGGATTTGCTTTATAAGTTGGGTTTATTTGGTTTGATTATTTATTTGCTGTTTTTTGTTCGACATTTTAACTATGCTATTTTTAAACCAGGTCGACTGATTGATTTTTATAGCTTGGGTCTGGGGGCGGTTTGGTTGGTTTTATTGATTACTAATTTAACTACACCTTATTTGAATCATCCGTTGGGGATAGGTTTGGCTATGGTTTTAATGTTATTTTATCCGGCTGGCCGGGAAATAGTTTATGATTAATAAAAAATCTTTAAATCGTTTAACTATAAGTTTAGTAACGCACAATGGACAACGTTGGTTGCCTTATTGTCTGGAATCAATAGCTAAACAAACTTGGCAGGATTTCTTTTTTTTAATTATTGATAATGGATCCCTAGATAGGAGTGTTTTTATAATTAATGATTTTTTAAATAAACATTCTGATTTTAAAAGCAGGTCACGTTTGATACAACATAAAACTAATGTTGGTTTTGCCCGAGCCCATAATCAAGCTTTAGCTTGGAGTGATAGTCAATATGTTTTTCTTTTAAATCAGGATATTAAATTATCAGATAGTTATTTGTCTGATTTAATAGGTCAATTAGATAAACAGCCGGCCGCCGCCGCGGCTACCGGTCGTCTTAGACGTTGGATTTTATCGGCGGCGGAGGGCGGTGAAATTAGCGAGACCGACGGGAAATTTTTAATTGATTCGGCTGGACTTTTTATAAAACGTAGCCGCCGGGTTCAGGATAGAGGAGCTGGTCAAATTGATATTGGTCAATATGATAAGCCATCTTTAGTTTTTGGCGTCAGCGGCGCGGCGCCGGTTTATCGAAGGTCTGCCTTACAAGCCGTAGCCATAGGTAATGAAATTTTAGATGAAGATTTTTTTTCTTATAAAGAAGATGTTGATTTAGCTTGGCGGTTACAACGGGCGGGTTACGCGGCTATTTATTGGCCGGCTGCTTTGGCTTATCACGATCGTTCTTTACAGAGCGGCCAGGGTTGGCGGGCTTATCGTTCAATTAGGCGCCAGAGGCTCAGTTTGTGGCGTGTTTATTCTTGGACAAACCATTTGTTTGTTTTATTAAAAAATGATAGTTGGTTTAACCTAATTAGAGATTTGCCTTGGTGGGGAAGTTATGAGTTAGCTAAACTTTTGTATATGTTATTTTTGGAAACATCTATTTTTAAAAAATCTTTGATTAGATTATTGACTCTTACTCCAGTAATGTTAAAAAAAAGGAAAATTTTAAAAACAAGTTGGCAGAGGCCGGCTTCTCAAATAAGAGGTTGGTGGTTAAAATAATTTTATGGATCTTTCTATAATAATTTTAAACTATAAAACCAGTGGTTTGGTTCGGCAGTGTTTAAGGGGATTGTTTGAGTCAAGTCCAGAACTTAATTATGAAGTTTTGGTAGTTGATAACAATTCAGCTGACGGTTGTTTGTCTTGGATAAATATCAATTATCCGAGCGTTAAGACTATAGCTTTGCCCAATAATCGAGGATATTCAGCAGGTAATAATGAAGGAATTAGGCGTGCTAGGGGCAAATATGTTTTGCTACTTAATCCGGATGTTACTATTTTTAAAGGTAGTTTAGAAAAAATGGTGGATTTTATGGAAAATAATCAATCAGTTGGTTTGGCTGGGCCGAGGCTTAATAATCCCGATGGCAGTCTTCAGTATTCAGCTTATAGTTGGCCAAGTTTTTGGTTACCTTTAATAAGACGTACCTGGTTGGGTCATTTAAAGTGGTTTAGACCTAGTTTGGTAAATTACCAATTAATGAATTGGGATCATAAAGATAATCAGCCGGTTGATTGGCTGTTGGGTGCTTGTTTGATTGCCAGAGCTTCTGCAATAGAGCAGGTTGGTTTGTTAGATGAAAGATTTTTTCTTTACGTAGAGGATACTGATTGGTGCCGTCGTTTTTGGCAGCATGATTGGCAAGTTTATTATTTGGCTGAGGTGAAACTGGTTCATTTTCATGAACGCTTATCAGCTCAGGCTAATTTTGGAGCTTTGTTTAAAAAAATTACTTGGATTCATATTTCTTCTTGGATAAAGTATTTTTTAAAGTGGGGTTTTATTAGGCCTCAATCTTTAAATAAATTTTGATTTAAATAGGTTAGGGTTTTAATTGACAAAAGAGCTTTTTTTTGTTAAATTTTTGTCATATGTTTGTCAAAAAAATAGGTATAGATTTGGGTACTACTTATTGTCTGGTTCATGTACCAGCCAGGGGTATAGTTATAAACGAGCCGTCGGTAGTGGCTATAGCTACGGCTGATCGGACGGTTTTGGCTGTAGGTGAAGAGGCTAAAGAAATGCTTGGCCGAACACCTGATACTATAGTGGCTTTACGGCCCTTAAAAGACGGTGTTATAGCCGATTATCGAACGACCGAAGCGATGTTAAGATATTTTATAAACAAGGCTTTGGGTGGTATACGTTTTTTTAAGCCAGAAGTAATGATAGCTGTGCCAGCTGGTATCACTTCAACGGAACGGCGGGCGGTTATAGATGCCACTATGGCAGCTGGAGCTAAAGCCGCTTATATAATAAAAGAACCAATTGCGGCCGCAATTGGTGCTAATATTCCCATAGGTTCGGCCTCCGGTCATATGATAGTTGATATGGGCGGTGGAACGAGCGAAGTAGCGGTTATTTCTTTGGGTGGTATCGTGGCTAACACATCGGTTAGAATAGGTGGCAATAAGTTAGATGCGGCCATAGCTGATTTTATTCGTAAAAAATATGGTTTGGCTGTTGGCGAACAAACCGCTGAAGATATAAAAATTCGTATTGGTTCTGCTTTATATCTGGAAGACAAGCTTACTATGGATATTCGGGGTCGCGATATGGTTTCTGGTCTACCGCGAACAATCACCATAACTTCGGACGACGTAACAGAGGCTATACAGAATGAATTAGAAGGCATTATTCATGCTCTTAAATCTGTTTTACAAATAACACCGCCGGAACTATCAGCTGATGTTATAGATAAGGGCATGGTTTTATCAGGCGGTACAGCACTGCTTAGAAATATTGATAAATTATTTGCTCAAGCTACTGGCGTGTCGGCCTATGTGGCTGATGAAGCTTTGTTGTGCGTAGCCAAGGGTACTGGCGTGGCTTTGGATAATTTGGAGTCTTACAAGAGAAGTATATTATCTACTAAATAGGTTTAGAAAATTTGAAGTTAGAGATTAAATTGGATAGCATTATTTGATGTCTCTGGAAATTTTATTCTTTTTTTTACTTTTGCCGTTGATGGTTTTTGCTTGGTTTAATTGGCCAAAAGCCGTTGCCTTGGTTCCTTTGTTTTTGCCAGCTTATCTTTTTAAAATCCAAATTTATTCTTATCCAATTAACTGGCTGGAGGCGGTTGTATTAATTGTTTTTATAACAGCCTGGCTCAAGGGTTATGGTTTAGCGTTGTTTAACTTTTTGTGGCAACCTAAAGTTAGGTCTTGGTTGGTTATTATTGTTTTGTGGCTATTAACAGGCCTAGTAAGTTTGTTTATAGGTGAAAATTTAAAATTGGCAGCAGGTATTTTAAAAGGGTGGTTAGTATTGCCTTTTATTTGGTTGTGGTTAATGGGCTATGTTATTAATTCAAACGAGTCTAGATCAGTTTATTTTTGGCGTTTGTCTGTTAAAGCCTTGTTATTAAACGGTTTAATTACCGCTCTAGCCGCAGTTTTTTACTGGCTAGTGGATGGTAGCCGCGCTGGTGGCTGGTATGATTCGCCTAATGTTTTGGCTATGTATCTTTTACCGATTTTTTGGTTGGCTGTCTGGCAATTGTTTGAGGATAAAGAATTTTATCAAGACTCTAAATTATTAGAAGGTCTACTAAAAGGAATGGCTGTTTTAATGTTGTTGGTTATTATACTAACCGGTTCTTATACAGCCCTGCTTAGTTTGGTTGTTACTTTTGTCGCTTGGTTGATTTTTAAAAAATATCCTACTTACAAGTTAAAAGTATTTTTAGTTGTGTTGTTATGTTTATTTGGTTTAAGTTTGCCTTTGTTTGTGGTGATTAATAAAAATTGGCCATGGCTTAGTCATACTAATACTACTTACAATATAACTTCCGGTCAGATTCGTCAGATTTTTTGGCAGGAAGCTTATTCGGTTATAATAAAACAGCCACTGACTGGTATAGGTTTAGGTGGTTGGCAGAGTTTGTTTAGAAACAAGCTTCAACCTAATTTGCCAGAAAATAAATTACCTGGTTATAGTATAGAATTTTATTACGCCAGTTTGTTTCCTCATAATTTATATTTAACTGTTTGGTTATTTCAAGGTTTTTTGGGATTGATTATTTTACTCGGTTTGTTTTGGAAAATTACTAAGCCGGGCTGGTTATTACCTGTAATAATGCTACTGCCTTGGTTGGTTTATGGTGTAGTGGATACACCGCTTTATAAAAACGATTATGCTTTTTTATTTGTTTTTATGATTTTGGCTGTTTGGTTTAAAGAGATTGAGAAACTAAAAATTGACCAGATTTAACTATGTCAGAATTAACAGGTCATTTAGAAGTTTATGATTATTTGAATCGGGCCATAACTTTAGGACAAGGGCATGCTTTTTGTTTACTAGGACCGAATGGAGTAGGCAAGTCTGTTTT
>JBMORS010000160.1:0-6493 GCA_049319925.1 Patescibacteria group bacterium
CTCTTAAGGCGACCAATCTTACTAAGTGCACTAATTGCCAACAGCCGGTCATGACACATCGGGCTTGTGCCAATTGTGGTTATTACAAGGGACGCCAGGTGTTGCAGGTTAAATTAAAGAGCAAGGCTGTTAAAGCTGCTAAAGCCGAAACTAAAAAAGCCAAAAAAGATAAGCAGGAAAAAGAGTAATCAGTTAAAAAATTCGTCAATTTGATTTTTAAATTTTAATTTTTTAATGTCTTCCCGCCATCTTATTAGGACTGCTGTTTTGCAAACCATGTTTCAATGGGATTTTTTAGATAAAACCGGCGATCTTAAAACTATGGTTATGACTAACCTGCCAGAGTTGGCACCGGGCGCTCAAGATGATGGTTTTGCTGAAAGATTAAGCCAGGGGGTTATGGTTAACCTGTCAGATATAGATGACACTTTAAAACGTTTAGCACCAGAGTGGCCTTTGGATCAAATTACTGGCGTTGATAGAAATATTTTACGTTTAGGTGTTTACGAACTTAAATACGGCAAGGAAATACCACCTAAAGTGGCTATAAACGAGTCAATTGAGCTGGCTAAGGCTTTTGGTTCGGACGCTTCCAGTAAGTTTATTAACGGCGTTTTGGGTAGTTTATACAAAGAAATGGAACAGGCTGGGGAGGTGCCGATAGAAGATTTTAAGCAAGTTTTTGAGCAGACCATGACAGCTGAATCAGAATTGCCTAAAGAAATAAACAGCCAGGATAAGTAATTAGTGGTTTAAGTATGCCCAGTAACAAAATTTTACCAGTGTTCTTTTATACCTATGTACTAAAGAGCACTAAAGATGGTGAAAATTATATTGGGTATAGTCAAAATCTTAAGAAACGAATTAAAGAACACGAACTGGGCTATAATTTCTCCACTAGTTTTCATAGACCGTTTTTGTTAATATATTATGAGGCATGTCTGTCTGAAAAAGATGTCAAACAGCGCGAAAAATATTTAAAATCAACTGCCGGACGTAGATTCTTAGCTAAAAGATTAAGAAACTTTAAAATTATTAGTTTGGCATCTAAGTAAAATTATTGTTACTGGGTATGAGAGATTTTTCAAAGTTGGAAAAAAGAATAAATGTTATTTTTAAAAATCAAGATTTGCTTAGGCAAGCTTTGGTGCACCGCTCTTATCTTAATGAAAATCCTGGTTTTAGTTTACCCCATAATGAACGTCTGGAATTTTTGGGCGACGCCGTTCTGGAATTAGTAGTGACTGAACATTTGTATAATAATTACCCTAATCCAGAGGGGGAGCTGACTAACTGGCGGGCAGCTTTGGTTAATGCGAATTTTTTAGGAGAGATAGCTAATGTCCTATCCTTAGGAGATTATCTGTATTTATCGCGAGGTGAAGCTAAGGATTCGGGCAGTAAAGCCAGACTTTATATATTAGCCAATGCTATGGAAGCTGTTATTGGCGCGATTTATCTGGATGCTGGTTGGGAACAAGCCAGCAAGTTTATCGGGGAAAATATTTTAGTTCATTTGCCAGAAGTTTTAGCCAAAGCTTTATACTTAGACCCCAAAAGCCGGTTTCAAGAATTGGCTCAAGAAAAAGTTGGTGTTACGCCACGTTATGAAGTTTTATCGGAAACCGGCCCAGATCATGCCAAAATTTTTCGAGTAGGTTTGTACTTAGTCGATGAATTGGTGTCAGAAGGTACAGGTAGTTCAAAACAAGAAGCTCAAGTGGCCGCCGCCGTCGAAGGCTTAAAAGCTAAGGATTGGAAATAGTTAATTTAAATATCAAAAATAAAAATGAAAAATGACTTATTTAAAAATCCAAAATCCTAATATCTAAATCCCCGCCTGCCATTTGACTGTACTTAAGTATTAGTGTGCGAATAAAGGGCATTTTAAAACTCAATTCTAATCATTAATAAGTTACAGCCTATGTCGGGCAGGCTAGATAATTCTCAATATTCAAAATTGGGGATTAGGATTTGGGTATTATTTAGACATTAGGATTTAGGGTTTGATATTTATTTTTTAATCATGTATTTACAGAAAATTGAAATTCAGGGGTTTAAATCATTTGCTCGTAAAACGGTTTTGGAATTTAACCGTCAGTTTACAGCTATTGTTGGACCAAATGGTTCTGGTAAATCCAACGTGTCTGATGCCATTAGGTGGGTATTAGGAGAACAGTCACTTAAAATGCTACGTGGTAAGAAGGCCGAGGATGTTATATTCGCTGGCAGCGATAAAAAAAGTCGTCTAGGTATGGCCGAGGTGGCTTTGTATTTAAATAATGAAGACGGTTTAGCGCCAATTGAATTTAGCGAACTGGTTATTACCAGACGTATTTTTCGAGATGGCCAGAGTGAATATTTGCTTAATAATTCCCAGGTTCGTTTGCAGGATATTCAATTGCTTTTGGCTAGGGCTAATGTCGGGCAAAGAACTTACAGCGTAATTGGTCAAGGCATGATTGATTCAATCTTGTCTTCTTCACCGGCTGAGCGCAAAGAATTTTTTGAAGATGCCACTGGCGTTAAACAATATCAATTAAAAAGAGATCAGGCTATAAATAAATTAACAGCCACTTATAGTAATTTAGAGCAGGCTAATTTGTTATTACAGGAAATAGAGCCCAGGCTTAGGGTTTTAACTAGACAGGTTAAGAGGTTGGAACATCGTGAGGAATTGATGGTTAGTTTAAGACAACAGCAAAAAGTTTATTATCGTTATCGTTATTGGAATTTAGAAGAAGCGCGCTTGTCCGTCAATAAAATTAATAACGAGTTGGAAAAAGGTTTGCTTAAACAGCAGTCTTTAATAAAAGATTTACGTACTAAATTAAACGCTAAGGAAAAATCTGATACTATTTCATCGGTTTGGCAGAAATTGCAGACTGAACAAGCTGATTTACGCAATCAATTAGGTCGTTTGACTAAGGATTTGGCAGTTGCCCAGGCCGCTGAAGAAATAGGCCATTTAAAAAAAGGTGAAGGTGAAATAGCCTGGCTTAAGCAGAGACTAGGTGAGGTAGAGAGGGAATTAAAAGAGGCCGGATTTAAGGAAGTTGAATTAAATAAGCAGTTAGAAGCCAAAAAACGATTGCTGGATTTAAAAAATAAAACCAAAGTCGAGACAGCTAATTTGTTAGCTGATTTTAATAAACCAACCACACAAAATTGGCTAAGCGATGAATTGGCGGCTTTGTTATCAACGGCTGTTGAGTTGTCCGATAAATTGTCTAAAGTTATTAGTTTAGAGGAGGTAGCGGTTTTATCTGATCGTTTGCAAGCGGTTGTTAAAAAAATGTCAGATATTTTGGAACGGCTTAAAAGAACCAACAGTCCCGAACAGGCTGAATTCAGCCAATCGGTTCGCCAGCAAGAAGATTTGGCTAAAGAAATAGGTACCTTGTCAGCCGAAATAGCTGGTTTAGAGAATTCTTTAGTAAGTTTGGCAGAAGTAAGCCAGCGCTTACAATCTACTAAAGATAAAGTAGCCAAGAGTTTATTAGCTAAACCCATAAGTCAAGCTGAAGCTGGTCAGGTTGGTGATATTAAAAAATCAATAAGTGATTTGGAAGCTAAGATAGTTTTGACTGATCAAAAAATAAGTGAGTTTCACGCTAAACAAGAAGCTGGCCAGGCGGAACTTTTTAATTTACAAAGAGAGTTGGAGGGAGCAACCAACGCTGAGTTGGTTTTGGAAAGAAAGTATCATGAGAGTAAATTAGAGCAGGCTAAGATAGAAACTAGGTTGGAGGATTTAGAACATGAGTTGGCTCAAGAGGTTAGCCCGGAATTAGTCAGAGAAATAAAAGAAGCTGGTCAAGTTGAAGCAATAGACGAAGGGGCAACAGCTTTGGAATTACAAAAACTAAAAAGGCAGTTGGAGTTAACTGGTGGTATTGAACCAGAAGTAGTCACTGAATATCAACAGACTAAAACCAGGTTTGATTTTTTAACTAACCAAACAGCTGATTTAGAACAAGCCACTAAATCTTTGGAGTCAATTATACAAGATTTGGATAAGACCATAGAAAAAAAATTCACGACCGATTTTAAAAAAATAAACGATAGGTTTGTCGAATATTTTAAGATTTTATTTTCTGGCGGCCGTGCTCAACTTAATTTACAAAAGTCTGAACCTATAGATGACAATTCAGCAATTGATAATAGTTCGTCAGATGACCAAAATGAAGAGAATAAAGAAACCGAAGAGGCTCCACTTGGTCAAAAACAAAAGTTTTTACAAAATGAAAAAATTAAAGCCAGTTTATTTTCTGGTGTGGATATTCAAGCTACGCCACCTGGCAAAAAATTGTCTTCTATAACCGCTTTGTCAGGCGGTGAAAAAGCTTTAACTTCTATTGCTTTAATTAGCGCTATTATTTCTTGCAACCCATCGCCTTTTGTTGTTTTGGACGAGGTTGATGCGGCTTTGGATGAATCTAATTCTGAAAGGTTTGCCGCCATTTTAGAAAAATTAAATGAGCGCACTCAGTTTATTGCCATTACCCATAATCGAGCTACCATGCGTCAAGCAGATATATTATACGGTGTGACAATGGACGAAGATGGTGTTTCTAAACTTTTATCAGTAAAGTTAGAAGAAGCTAAGGAGATAGTTAAATAGAATTGCGAATCAAGAATTATGAGTGGGTGGTTTGCCTTTTCCGTGATTCGATAAATCTTGACAGGCTTGTTAATAAGAGTTATTATCTATCTCGCAATTTATTTATAGTTTTTATTATTTATGTTAGCAATCCGTTTAGCTAGAACAGGCAAGAAGCAAAAAGCTTATTTTCGTTTAATAGTATCAGAAAAAACCAAAGACACCCATGGTGATTATTTGGAAATTTTAGGTAATATAGATCCCCATACCAATCCTAGTACCGTGGTTTTGAAAGAAGATAGGATTAGTTATTGGCTTAGTAAGGGCGCACAACCTTCGCCGGTTGTACATAATTTATTGGTAGATAAAGGCTTGTTAAAAAAGGATAAGGTAAAAGTTTGGAAAGCTAAGGTTAAACCAGTTGCCGAAGGTCAGCCAGTTAAGACTACTACAGAAACTACCCCGGCCGCTTAGTTGATTTAAAAATTTAACCTCCCTATAGACCAAGTTGACGTCAGGGAGGTTTTTGTTTTAACATAATTTTGACTGTTGGTTCCTTAAAAATAATTGTTTGACTTATAAAGGCAGCCCAAAGACTGACAAAAGGTCGAAATTTATCAGACTAGGCCCGAATTTGTAAGTTTAATTATTTTAAGAAAAAACAGAGTTTTATCTTTAGTGTTATGAACATGTCACAAGATATGCCGAAAGACCAGGAGTTTATTGACTACGTTGTGAAAGCGTTGGTCGATCATCCTGAAGAAGTTAAGACCGAAAGAACGGTTGATGAAATGGGTGTGCTTATTACCCTGCACGTCAGCCCTGAAGATATGGGTCAGGTAATTGGCCGTAGTGGCCAGACCGCCCGCAGCTTACGCACTCTTTTACGGGTAGTAGGCGCCAAGAATAACGCTCGCGTTAACTTGAAGATTTACGAACCGGAAGGATCCAAAGGCCCCAGGCACAGTCGCGAAGAGCACTCTGCTATGACCGGCGCCGGCGATAACGCCGATACTTCCATCGTGGATGATTTGAAGATATAAATTTCAATCTAAAATAGCCCCGTTCCGCCAACTGGCGGACATGGGGCTATTTTTGTTTTAAGCTTTAAGGTAAAATTTGGGTTAAGGGGTCTTACTATTGACATATATCATATATGATATATAATGGTAATAAGGAGTATAAAATAAAATTTTATCAAAACTTAAAGAGCGGGCGCAGTCCGGCTTTGGAATTCATAGAAAGTTTGCCCAATAAACATCAAGCCAAGGTTTTAAAGTATTTGGAATTTTTAAAACAGCACGGCGGAGTATTAGACGAGCCGTATTCAAGGCATATCCAAGGAAAAATTAGAGAGCTGAGAGTTGATTTTGCCAGGAATAATTATAGAATTTTTTATTTTGTAATGATTAATCGGGTAATAGTGGTTTTGGATGGATTTATTAAAAAAACTAACCAAACGCCGGTTAGTCAAATAAACAAAGCAAAAGTTTATTATAAAGGCGTTTTGATGAACGCTAAGCATTATGCCTAAGTCCAGATTAGACAAAAAAATAACTGATTTTGACGTTTATATACAAAAACGTGTAAAAGATAAACGGTTTAAAGAGAACTATGAATTTTATGGTAAGCAACTTGAAATTGCTTATCAGGTTTTGCAATTGCGAAAAAAGGAAAATATGTCCCAAGCCGATTTGGCTAAAAAATTGGGTACCAGTCAGAGCAATGTGGCGCGTCTGGAAGCTGGGGAGCAAAATTTTACGGCCCAGACTTTACAAAAAATCGCCGTTGTTTTTAATAGGGATTTAAAAGTGGAGTTTGTTTGATGTTTTGATTATATGGAGATTGTAATTTATATTTTTACATTTATATTTGGTTATTTTACTGGAG
>JBMORS010000161.1:0-6479 GCA_049319925.1 Patescibacteria group bacterium
AGCATGGTAATGTTTCCGCCGTTGGACTTCATCTTTACGGGCAGCTACTACAAGAAGCTGTTAACGAACTTAAAACCGGACAACCCGCCCCTACCATACCAGAAGTTTTACTAAGACTGCCGCTAGAAGGCCGCTTGAGTCCTAATCTAAACCTTAATCAAAGTGCTCGTTTAAATCTGTATCAAAAATTGGCCGCCGTGCGCCAACCTAGTAAATTATTAAATACTGCTGAAAGTTTGTTGGGTCGACCACTTGATGATAGTTATGACGATCATTTATTTAAAAATCTTTTGGTTATTTTGGAAATAAAACTCCTAGCCGAACAAGCTAAACTTAGAGAAATTTCTTATCAAGGTAATAACCAAGTCGGTCGTTTTACTTTACGTTGGTTAACTAAACCCTCAGAGACCACTTTAAAAAAATTAAAAGACTTTGACTCAACCTGGCAAACCATAGAATCCGGTTGCAGCGCCGCCAAACAATTAGCTGCTGGCGCCTGGATTGACTGGCTTAAACAAAGTCTGAAACAAATTAAAGAAATCCCAACCAATTAAACCGCTCCTAATAGAACTTGCCAGGCCAGCTTGGCCTTCTTATAATAATCACCATAACTGGTCTAAATTTTAGGAGGGATTTATGACTAATGAGATTCATCAGGAAAGCCTGTTTTATTTGGCCTGGTCTTGGTTTTATAAAATCGGGCCTGGCAAAGCCGATCAATTGATAAAAAACTTCGGCTCTTTAAAAAATGCCTGGTCTGGACAAACTTCCGACTTTATTAAACTAGGCTGGGAACAAAAATTAATAACCGCTTTTGCTACCTATCGTCAGGCTACCGACCCCAAAGCTTTAAAAGACAAACTAACCAAACTTAATATAAATTTTTGTTCGGCCGTTGATACCTTTTATCCTAAAAGCCTTAAACAAATTTCCTCACCGCCTTTGGGTTTTTATTATCAAGGTAATCCGGCAATTTTAAACCAGCCTTGTTTGGCTATAGTCGGCAGCCGGCGCCCCACCGCCTACGGCCAAAGAGTTACCGACGAACTAGCTATGGCAGCAGGTAAAGCCGGTTTAACCATTATATCCGGCCTGGCTTATGGTGTAGATGCTATTGGCCATTTAACCTGCTTAAAATCAGGCAGCCCAGCCGCGGCTGTATTAGCTGGCGGGCTTAATAATATTTATCCGCAAATAAATTATCAACTGGCCCAAAAAATATTAAAAGCCGGCGGTCTGCTATTAAGTGAATATCCGCCGTCCACTCCTTATTTAAAACAACATTTTCCCTTGCGCAACCGCCTAATCGCCGCCTTAAGCCAGGCGGTTTTAATAACCGAAGCAACGCTTGATTCCGGCTCCCTAATTACCGCCCGATTGGCCCTTGATTACAACAAGGAAGTAGCTGCCGTACCTGGCAGTATTTATTCCCCTTTGTCCCAAGGCTGTTTGGAGCTAATTAAACAAGGCGCCAAAACTATTAGTGAAGCAAGCGACCTTTTAGAAATTTTTAACTTAAAAATTGATGATACCAAACCAGTTGTTAGTCTGACTGCTGAAGAAAAAAACTTTTTAAACAGCCTGCCTTTGCAAGGCTTGTCTTTAAAGCAAATTATGGAGTTTACCAACCAAACAGCTGCCGCCAGTCTGGCCCAGCTAACTGTACTGGAATTAAAGGGTTATATTAAATCTCTGGACAATGAAAATTTTTCCAGACTGCATTAATTTTTTAAGTAAACAGTTTGACAAGCCTTTAAACCTGTAGTATCTGTTAGGAATACTTAAGGCTGACATCTAAGTTAGCCTAAAATCTTATAAACTTTTATTATTTATTAATTAATTTGTGGCCAATAATTTAGTAATCGTCGAATCTCCCACCAAAGCCAAAACCATTGGCCGATTTTTAGGTTCAGCTTTTAAAGTCGTTTCTTCCTACGGCCATGTACGCGATTTACCTAAATCTAAATTAGGTATAGACGTAGATAAAGACTTTACGCCGCAATACACTATTTCACCCGGCGCCAAAACCAATGTAACCGCCCTTAAAAAAGCGGCTAAGGAAGCAACCAAAGTTTATTTGGCGACTGACGAAGATCGCGAAGGCGAAGCTATTGCCTGGCACTTATCAGAAGTTCTGTCTTTAAAACCCGCACAAACTCAAAGAATTGTTTTTCACGAAATTACCCAAGAAGCCATTGACCAGGCTCTTAATAACCCCAGACAAATCGATGATAATTTAGTCAAAGCTCAAGAAGCCCGGCGTCTTTTGGACAGATTATATGGCTACAGTGTCTCACCAATTTTGTGGCGTAAAATTAAACCCGGTCTGTCAGCCGGCCGCGTGCAAAGCGTGGCTGTTAAGCTAATTGTGGAACGGGAAAAACTTAGGCTTAAGTTTAAAGACAGCCGTTTTTGGGATATTATAACTGACTTTGCGGCCCAAGGCGGCAACTTTACTGCCCAGTTAACCTCTTTTAACAATCAACCTGTAGCCAGTGGCAAAGATTTTGACCCCGATACCGGCCAACTTAAAAACAGTAAATCACTCTGGCTAAAACAAACCGAGGCTGAACAATTAACCCAAGATTTAAAAACTCAGCCGGGCTTAATCAGCCAGCTGGACAGTAAACCTTTTACCGAAAACCCTTGGCCGCCTTTTACCACCAGCACCCTGCAGCAAGAAGCCAACCGCAAATTAAGATACTCGGCCAAACGCACTATGCAGTTGGCTCAAAGTCTTTATGAACAGGGTTATATTACTTATATGCGTACTGATTCGACCCTGCTGTCCAATCAGGCTATTCAGGCGGCTAGAGGGTGGATTAAACAGCAATACGGCGATAACTACCTAAGCCCGCAAATTCGCCAGTATCAAACAGCCAACAAAAACGCTCAAGAAGCTCACGAAGCCATTCGTCCGGCCGGCTCCAGTTTTAAACCCTTGGATCAGGTAAGGCAAGAAGTTGATGAAGAAGCTTTTAAACTTTACGAACTTATTTGGAAAAGAACTGTGGCCTCGCAAATGGCGCAAAGCCAAGGCACTCGCCTAACTGTTAAGGTAACTGTTAATCAAGCTATTTTTACAGCCAAAGGCAAAACTTTTAGTTTTGATGGTTACCGCCGCGCTTATGTGGAAGGTTCCGACGATCCGGAAACCGATTTAACGGAAATGGAAACAGTTTTGCCACCCTTAAGTCAAAACGAAACTGTGAAAGCCTTGTCTATGCAAGCCAAAGAACATATCACCCAACCGCCCAACCGTTTGTCTGAAGCTGCTTTGGTTAAAGAATTGGAAAGCCGAGGCATTGGCCGGCCTTCCACCTACGCCTCCATTATCGAAACTATTTTACGCCGTGATTACGTAACCAAAAAAGGCACAGCTTTAGTGCCGACTTTTACCGCCTTTGCTGTTACTAATTTGCTGGAAGAATATTTAAAACAATTTGTTGATTACAATTTTACCGCCCAAATGGAAGATAAACTGGACGACATTGCCGTGGGCCAGCAAGACCACAAAGACTATTTGCGTAATTTTTATTTGGGCAACGGTCTTAAAGGTCTTAAACCGATTTTGGAACATGTTAAAGACCAAATTGATCCTAGACTAACCAGCGGTGTTACCATTGGTCAAAAAGATGATCAGCCGATCGAAGTGCGTATTGGCCGCTATGGTCCATTTATCCGCTGGCAAGACAAAACCGTCAGCCTGCCTATTGATATAACGCCCGACGAATTAACAGTCGACAAAGCTTGGGAACTTTTACAAAGCGGTGGCGACGGTCCCAAACAACTGGGTCTTGATCCTGTTACTAACCAACCGGTCTATGTTAAGGTCGGCCGCTTTGGTCCTTATGTTCAATTGGGTGAAGCACCACAAAAAACCGGTGATAAAGCCAAAGACAAATTATTACCTAAACCCAAAATGGCCTCCCTGCTTAAAGATATGTCGCCAGACACAGTTACTCTGGAACAAGCTTTGCAACTTTTATCTTTGCCCAGACAAGTTGGGCTTAATCCCAAAAACAATGAATTTATTTGGGCGGCTAACGGCCGCTTTGGCCCTTACATTAAATGCGGTACTGATACCCGAAGTTTAAATAATAATTTAACGCCGCTTAGCGTTACCTTGGCTGAGGCCTTGGAACTTTTGGCTCAAGAAAAAAAATCCAGCCGACGCACAGCGGAAACTCTTAAAGAATTAGGTAAAAACGATAATGACAAAACTATCAAATTAATGAAAGGCCGCTACGGCGCTTACCTAACCGATGGAACCACTAATGCCACTCTGCCCAAAGATGAATCAGCCGAAACAATTACTTTAGCCAAAGCCTTGGAACTGATACAAGACAAACAAGGCAAACCTAAAAAAAGACGCCGCAGCAAGAAATCTGAATAATTAATCAAATTTTATTTACCCAACCCCTTGCCTAGCAAAGGGTTGGTTTTTTATTTCTAACTTTATCAACTATGTCATTACGAACCCAACCTCGTCTGACGAGGGAGTGGCGAAGCAATCTAGACTGCCACGCTCCCTACGGTCGCTCGCAGTGACAAAGAGCGGATGTCATTGCGAGGAAGAAGTCCTGCGTCCGCCAACTGGCGGAGCGGGACGACTGACGTGGCAATCTAATATTTTACTTCAGTCATCCCGTCAGACGGGATTCTTTCGCAGTGACACAATAATTTATAGTTTTATTACACTAGGTATTGACAAATCACCCATTTAGGTGTATTATATATAGTTATTTATTATGCCCAAGCCGTAATTTAAGGGCCAATAAATAACCAATTCTTTAACAAATATTTATCTTGGTTGATTTATTAAGGGGAAAGATATTAATTGCCTCGCTTAAACCGGTATCACTGGTTTATTTGAGACTGGCTAATATTTATAATCAAACGGTTTTTAAAACAAAGTTTGATTTATTCTCCTAATAAACTAATCAAGATAAATCATAAATCACAAACAAATCTCAGAGGATAAAATGAAAATAATAATCAAAAAAGAAGATAGTGCAGTAAATAGGGGTGCGATTAGTTTCATAACCAAAAAAATCTGCTACGGTAACATCAATGATAATGGCGATACTGTGATAGACATTATCAACGGCACTGCTGAAGATTTGGTAAAATTGACTGATGCCGACATCCAGTTTCAAGTTCTAATTGTTAATAATAAAAAAACCAGTCTGATAAAAGAATACTGGAAACCTGTAACCTTAGTTATCTTCATGGTTATAGGATCATTATTAGCTTACGACTCATCTTATATCAAAGAAACTGACCCTTACGTAATGGTCGGCGGCGCTGCTTTATGTTTAATTTTCGCCACTGTATTAATTCATAATAATTTTTATTATATTGGATTATTGTTGGCTTTAATAAGCGCTTACGGCTTTACCAGATTTTATATTATGGAAATTTCCGGCGAAGCTGAATTACCCTTCATTAAACCGGCTAAACTAATATTGTACCTGATTATTGCCATATTGTTCTTCCTCAAAAATTTCAAATACTTAACAAAAAAATAACATAACATTCCCCGGCGCCGAGGATTAAATCGGGCAAGGAGAAAAAGGTAAATTTATTCTTTTATCTGTTAACAGTAATCGCAATAATTTCTTTTTCCGGTTGCGGCAACGACAACGATGGAGTTGATGTCGTTAACGACATCACACCAGTTAACAATTGGTCACCAGCCAAATTAGCCGTGCTTGATAGCTTAAAAAACATTCCAGTTGCTAACAGGCAAAATTATCTGCAGGCAAATTGGCCGTCATTAAGCACCGACTTGGTTTTATTCTTAAAAAATCGTAACAAAATACCATCAACTACCGCGATTGATTCAATCGTCTATAAATACGGCAGCGCCAAGGAAATTAAAGCTGAAGACGGTTCGGGAACAATTCACCAAGGTTATTTTGACAACCAACTGGTAGCCTATGTTTATGTTAAAAAGTCTAAACCTTTAACTATATTAGTACGATGCACTAACGGCATGTTCAGCCTACCCGAAGATCTTGAATACGTAAAAACCGATACCAATTTCGAATTTACTATTGAAAAAAATAAAGGTATTGCTTATTACGTCGGCACTAATGAAACAGCCATCAATCTGGCAGAACACTTCGGCCTTAACCTTTATAAAGGCAAAGGCATTAACAAAAAAAGATTGATTTCTCCGGTACAGGCTAGATTGTTAAACACCAATGAAATTCAATTAACCGTCCTGGTATATACTGGCGATTATTTCAACCTTAATACAATGACTTATCGCCCAGCAAAAAAATAAAAATTAATTAACCCACCCTTCTAGGCGGTCTGAAACTTCAGGCCGCCGCTTTTTATTTCTACCTTTATCAACTATGTCATTGCGAACCCGACCTCGTCTGACGAGGGAGTGGCGAAGCAATCTAGATCGCCACAGCCCCCCGCGGCCGCGGGGTCCTTCGCGATGACACATAAATCGCTATTACAAA
>JBMORS010000162.1:0-6450 GCA_049319925.1 Patescibacteria group bacterium
CAGTACCACCAGAAACTAATATTTGTCCAGTGGTACCAGCCAGACTAAAACCATAAGCTGTACCTGTACCATAAGCTATGCCGCCGGCAGTTGGTGTAGCTGTAGAATTAGTACCACCTTTGTTAATAGGCAAAGTACCGGTAACATCACTGCTGGCTAAATTTACAGCCGCCGAAGTTAACACACCAGCCGCATCAGACTTAACCACACCGGCTCCTAAAGAAGTTAAAGTAATTGTTCCCCCAGCGGTTAAACCAAGATTAGTTAATTTATGTACATAAGCGTTAGTAGTAGTTGGCACGGCTCCTAAAGTAGCCCCGGTATCAGTCGTATAAGAATAAGTGGTGTTAGTAGTAACAAAATACCTATCCTCGCTACCCGCCACAGTACCCTTATATACTCGGTAAGCTTTAGCCCCGACTGGGCCAGTCCAGCTTAAAGATACTGAACCAATAGTGCCAGATAAAACAGTACAAGAACTTTCGCTAGATGAAATAGTAGAAGTAGTACCAGTAGCATCATCTGACGATGTAATTTTAAAATAATAAGTACCAGCTGCTAAGCTACCACCGGTAGTAGAACAATTAGCATTTAAACTGGTCGGCGCGGCCAGTTCCTTAGCCAGATTAGCCGTACTACCTAAGGTCAGCTCTTCTTGCGGACTTATAACACCCACACCAACATTGCCGCTGGCGCTCCAAATACCATTACCCGGAAAATTAGCGCCACCGGATAAAGTAACTGCCGTGTTGGTGGTAGCCCCCCGACCAGTCACGCTAGCTAAAGTATCAGCTTCGCTGGCACTGATAGTTATAACATTGCCACTACGGGAAGTGGTTACTATGCCCGACCCATCAAAACTAACAGTACTTAAAGAAGTTATGTTGCTGCCGGGCGCGCCGTTAGCCTGCAGCACCCAATATTGATAATTGTCATAACTACCGGCTAGCTGAAAACTACTGGCATGAAAACCGTCTAACAAATCAGCATTCAAATTAGTAACCAAAGTCGTGGAGCTAACAGACAAAGGCGCCGTACCAGTAGCTAGAGTAGAAATATACTGGCCATTAGTTGTGATATTACCGCGCACATCTAACTTGGCGCCGGGCGTAGTAGTGCCAATACCGAGATCGCCGGTGCTGGTCCAAATGCCGCTGCCCGGAAAATAAGTATTAGCGGAAAAAGTTTGGGCACCAGTCCAAGTATTAGCGTTACCTAAGTTAAGCGCTAGGGTATAAGGACCAGTGCCGCTACGAGTTAAAGTAGAATTAGTAGCATTATCAACATAAGGTAACTCACTAATAGTTTTACTGGCCAAAGATGAAGCATTAATCGTGCCGCTACCGGTATAATTTAAAGAAGCGCCTGTTCCCACCACCATAGCGGCTTGTAAGTTAGTGCCGGAAGTTATACCGGCAAAAGATACACTGGAAGCAGGTATGCTGTCTGTCCAAACCGGCGCGCCACTTCCTTGCGACATTAAGAATTGCCCGGTAGTACCAGCCAAAGTAAAAGCATAAGCTGATCCATTACTGTAAGCTACTGCTCCAGCTGAACCTAGAGTAGTAGTATTGGTACCGCCCAAAGCAATAGGCAAAGTACCACTTACTTCGGTAGCTAAATTAACATACTGAGCAGTAGTTAACTGTCCGCCAGTAGTAGTTTTAACAAACCGATCAGGTGTTAATCCAGAAAAAGTAATAGTACCGGAGGACGTAATACCTGTAGCGGCAGTGATGGCACCTGAAGAATTAACTTGGAACTGAGAGGTGGCGCCAACAGATAATAAAGAGGCTGGAGAAGAAGTGCCAATGCCTACATTACCTGCAGTAGTAATCACCAATTGATTATCATTATAAGCTGCGCCATTAACCGAAGAGCCAAAGCCTAAGTAACCAGTTGGGTTAGCCGTACCCTGGACTGGGGTAACATAGGCTCTAAAATCAACAGCCTGGCTGGCAGCTACGGCATCAGTTTTCCAGCCAAATCCGCTCCACCTTATAGCTGGAGATATTTGCTGAACGCCTAGAGCAGCCGCTGTAGTATTAACTAAAGCTAGGCCGGAGGAAGTAGTTTGAGTTACTCCCAGTCCGGCGGCGGTAACATCCAACTTTGAGCTAGGACTCGTTGTGCCAATACCAACATTACCCGTACTTAAAATTCTCATTTTACTGGTTAGTCCTCCTGCGCTTTTAGTTACAAAATCTAAATCAGCATAATCGTTAGTGTGATCTATATGAACAGCTCCAATTATCGCTGCAGCACCAGTCTTATTATCTCCGAACCATATATTTGAACGATTATTCGCAGTTGTGTCTGTGTTAGTAATATGCAAAGAATAATTACCAGCTACATTAGTTTGACTATCAGCTACAGAAAATACTCCACCATAAGTTCCTACCACCTCAAGTTTGGCTGTTGATGGCGTCGTCGTCCCGATGCCAACATTAGTACCATTGTCATAAATAACACCCGTACCAATAGTATTAGCATCAGTCCAACGGGCCACATAATTTGGCGTGCCAGTCAAAGCCGTAACAGCGCTAGTACCATTGCCTTTTAATATACCAGTTAAAGTAGTAGCGCCAGTACCGCCGTTAGGTACGCCTAAGGTACCGGTGATATGTGAAGTCAAATCTACTTTACCCCAAGTAGGAGCGGTATTTACACCACCAGATATAAGAACATTTCCAGTAGCCACATCAGCTAACCTAGCTAAAGTGGTCGTAGTATCGGCATATAATAAATCACCTACGGCGTAGACAGATTGACCAGTGCCACCTGAAGTAGCTGGCAAAGTACCACTTACTTCGGTAGCTAAATTAACATACTGAGCAGTAGTTAACTGTCCGCCAGTAGTAGTTTTAACAAACCGATCAGGTGTTAATCCAGAAAAAGTAATAGTACCGGAGGACGTAATACCTGTAGCGGCTGATATAACGCCAGCATCGGTTACTTGGAAAGCACCAGTGGAACCAATTGTTAATTTAGCTGGTACAGTAGTCGTCCCCACTCCCACATTGCCATTAGCCAAAACAGTTATAGCTTCCGTAGCGCCAGCTGCTACTCGAAAAGGTTTAAGAGTAGAACCAGTGGCTGTAGCAATGTTTAACAAATAACCTGTGCCAGTATTGTTTAAGGTATCAGTCAGAGTAAAGAGGTTTGAGGTAGAGGTGGCATTGCCATAAGTAAAGGTAGTGGTGTAAGAGCCGTGAGATAAAGATAAATTGCTGGTTGGATTGGTTAAAGATGACCATCTGGTACTAAGAGCTCCTTGATCAGTCCAAGTCGGAGTACCAGTACCAGCCGAAGTTAAGACTTGGCCAGTCGTACCAGCACTGGAAAATTGATAAGCAGAACCGTCACCATAAGCTACACCGCCTTGAGTCGGAATGGCAGTGGAATTGGTACCGCCCCTTATAATTGGTAAAGTGCCAGAAGTAATTTGATTAGCATCTATACCAATGCCGACATTGCCAGCAGCGGTTAAACGGCCTTTGCTATCCACGGTAAAAGTGGCAACCTGAGAAGCTGAACCATAACTGCCTGGCGTAACTGCTGTGTTAGCCAAAGTAACCGCGCCAGTACCAGACACTGCTGACACATCGCCAGACAAAGTTGTAAAAGTTGGTACACCTGTGGCATTGGCTAATAACAACTGACCGGCTGTACCAGCTGTAGTGGCTAAAAGAGCATTAGCACCCTGCCCATAAAGCACGCCATTGGTGGCAAAAGTTGTAGTCCCAGTACCGCCGTTAGGTACGCCTAAGGTACCGGTGATATCACTTGAGGCTAAATTCACAGCTGAAGAAGAAAGTACTCCCAAAGCGCTGGACTTAACTATGCCCGCGCCTAGGCCAGAAAAAATAATGGTGCCAGAAGAAGTAATACCGGTAGCAGCCGTAATGGCGCCCGAAGAATTAACTTGGAATAAATCCCCATTACCAACTGTTAAGGCTGAAGCTGGTGTGGTATCACCAATACCGACCCGTCCTCCGGAGTCTATGACGAAGGAGGGCGTTGCTCCTATATTTTTTGCAACTTCCAAAAGATTAGCTGTTTGACTGGTAGAATATCCATAGACTCCTACGGAGGGCACAGCATTGCCACTACCGACAACTTCTAATTGATGAGATGGCGTAACAGTACCAATGCCAACAGAACCTGTATTACTCCAAATACCCAAAGGAAAATTAGTGTCAGCGGAAAAAGTTTGGGCGCCGGTCCAAGTATTAGCATTGCCTAAATTTAGTCCTAAAGTATAAGGTCCGGTACCACTACGAGTAAGCGTGGTATCTGTTGTATTATTAACAAACTGTAAATTAGCTAAAGTATAACCACCAATAGACGAAGCATTAATCGTGCCCGTACCAGTGTAATCTAAAGACGATCCATTCCCCACTACTAAAGCTTGGCCGGTGTTAGTACTACCTAAAACTCCAGAAAAAGGCACACTGGTGGCTGGAATAGCATTAGACCAAACCGGCGCGTTAGCCCCGTTAGAAATTAATATTTGGCCAGCTGTGCCAGCAGCGGTAAATTGATAAGCCGTGCCATCGCCATAAGCTAAACCGCCAGCGGTTGGCGTGGCTGTGGAATTAGTACCACCCTTGCTAATAGGTAAAATGCCACTAACCGAACCAGAAGTTAAATCTATATTAAAACCCGAACCCAAATTAACCGGGCCGTTAAAAGTAGTGGTAGCGTTAACTGTCAACTGATCGCCAGCGTCTGTGCCTATGACTGTATCACCACTAACTGACAAATATTGAGAAGATAAATTATTAGCGCCCAAAGAACCAGACACACCAAGCCCACTGAATATACCAGTACCACTAACTTGCAGGGAACCATTAACTCTAGTTTCCCTTAAATTAGTCGGACCATTAACCGTTAAAGAGTTAAGATTACCTAACTCTAAAGGCCCTAAAAAGCTGGCCCGGCCATAAGTTGTTAAATCTCCCCTAACTTCGGTGTTATTAAGAGTGGTTAAACCAGATACATTAGCTGAACCAGCTTGTAAACTACCCACCCCCACATTACCAGCAGTTATATTTCCGACTGTAATATTATTATCTGTAACATTGCCCTGACTAGTAACAAAATCCAAAGTAAAATCGGCTGGCCTTTTGCCTTGCAAATACTCGGCATTAAAATTCTTAACCACTGACTTATTGTTAGTAATTATAGTACCGCCGCCCAGCTGCAAATTGGCTCCTCCAGTATCAAGACCACCTTTAACCTGAAGTTCCCCGCCAACTGTTAAATCCTGCTTAACCTGCAAATCACCGTCTATACTAACATCGTTATGAAAAAAAGCTTCACCCCAAACTCCTAAACCACCTGATACCAAAAGTTCATCCAATAATTTAGTGGCTCCTTTAACCTGTAAAATACCACCTACTTCTACATTACCCTTTAATTCCACATCATCTGTGGCTATTGCTCCGTTTTTAGTAATAAAAGCCAAAGTAAAATCCTCAGCTGAAAAGCCATCAATCGTATCGGCATTCAAATTATCCACCTTAGTAGTGGAATCCACGATAATCGGCGCTATACCATCCCGGGCATAAGACCTAAGCTGACCCTGGGTCTCAATATGGCCTTTAATCGAAATATTACCCGCTTCATTAAGCAACAAAACTTCGTTAGCGGCTGTACCAGGTTTATGGCCATCTAAAGTCCAAGCATTTTTAAGAGAGCTCATTAATTTAGCCGGACCATCATTGGCAAAACCACTAGA
Source organism: Patescibacteria group bacterium (assembly GCA_049319925.1). Lineage (GTDB taxonomy): Bacteria > Patescibacteriota > Patescibacteriia > Veblenbacterales > UBA10138 > JAHITT01. The sequence continues at coordinate 5,744 of JBMORS010000162.1, forward strand.
CAATGAAAAAAGGGCTGGTAAAAGTATCAAAATCAGCAAAGCATACTTAAACCTATACCAACGATTGTCTCGCCAGGACTTTTTAAGATCAGCCCGTAAGTAATCAGCTTCCTCAGCTGGCAATACAGGCACTGGTTCTAGGACAGGTTCTGGCTCCTGCTTAACTGACTGAACCTTGACTTCTTTTTCTAAAAATGGTTTAAGTGATTGCTCAAGATTATCTAATTTAGAAACAAGCTTTTCCACAGCCTCAGCTGGCAAGACCTTAGAAAAACCTGCTTGTTCAACTTCTGGTTGATATTGAACCTTTTTCTCATAGGATTCCTTAGCTCCACTAGCCTGTTCAGCCACATACTCAGCCATAGCCTGGCTAGTTGTATACCAATTGCGTCCTTTTTTCCAAGCTTTAATACGGCCTTTTCTAGCCAAAAGAGAAATATATTCCTGACTATAAGGAGACAACAAAGCCGCCTCTGACAAAGGAATTAGGTCAGGGCTTGAGGATTGGCCAATATTATTTTGATTTATTGGCTTATTTATTTTTTTGTTTTCTTCTGCAGAGTTCATCTGCTTTATTTTTTATTAATTTATATTTTTAGCCAGCGCAGCTCAATTTTGAGAAGGCTGATATTTTAAATTTGACAAAATTATGTCAAATTATTATATTTTTTTATCCGATATGGATGATTATTATCCGATATCTATCC
>JBMORS010000163.1:0-6415 GCA_049319925.1 Patescibacteria group bacterium
AATTTACTTATGTCCGGTCATTCTAAATGGTCAACTATAAAAAGGCAAAAAGGAGTAGCCGATGCCAAACGCAGCCAAGTTTTTACCAAGCTAAGTAATGCCATTACCGCAGCTGCTAGGCAAGGCGCCGACCCCGATATGAATTTCAAGCTACGGCTGGCTATCGACAGGGCGCGCAACGCTAATATGCCCAAAGATAATATTGACCGCGCGGTTAAAAGAGGCGGCGGCCAGGAAGATGGGGTTAGGTTAGAAGAAATTATTTATGAAGGATATGGTCCAGGTGGTGTAGCTTTTTTAATAGAAACCCTAACTGACAACCGCAACCGAACCACCGCCAACCTTAGGCATATTTTAGACAAACATGGCGGCCGGTTAGCTGACAGTGGTAGTGTAGCTTGGCTATTTGAAACCAAAAGCCTACTTACCGCCAGTAAACCAACCAACAACCTGGACTCTTTGGAGCTGCAATTAATTGAGGCTGGTGCCGAAGAGATAGAAGAAGATTCTGGTGAATTATTAATTACCGCACCAGCTAAACAACTAGAAGAACTAAAAAAAGTTTGTCAAAAAAACAACCTAACTATTTCCTATAGTTCAGTTGAACCGGTGGCTAATAACCAGATTGATATTGCCGATCAAACCGAAATTACTAAATTAGACAACCTACGAGAAGCTCTAAACAACGATGATGATGTTACCAACACCTATGACAACGCCGGCTAAAAAATATATTTTGGGTTTTGATCCGGGCATTGGTCGCTTGGGTTTTGCGGTTTTAAGTGGCAGTCCAACCAAACCAGAACTAATAGAGGTAGGTTGTTTTGAAACCAATTCTAAGTCACCCCAAAACCAACGACTGGCACAAATCGGACAATTCACAAAAAAACTTATTAAAAAATACCAACCAGATAAAGCTGGTTTAGAAAAATTATTTTTTTCCAAAAACGTAAAAAGTGCTCTTAACGTAGCTGAGGCCCGCGGGGTCATCTCTTTGCTGCTTACCGAACAAAATTGCCCTATTCTAGAACTATCGCCCCAAGAAGTAAAAATTGCCGCCACCGGACAGGGCCGCGCCGACAAAACACAAGTACAAAAAATGCTCCAATTAACTTTTTCTCTTAAAAAAATACCCCAACCAGATGATGCGGCTGACGCCTTGGCCGTGGCTTTAGCCGCTTTGGTTCAACCTAAATTTTTGGCTAATATTAAATAAAAAATTAATAATAACCAAAAGTAAATTACTTAAAGCTAAGAAATTTCCTCTTACCAACCTGAACTAGTAAACCAGGTTGTATTTTTATTACCTGCCTGGGGTCGGTTATAATTTTATTATCAATTCTTAGTCCTTTTTGGACAATCAAACGTCTAGCCTCACTTTTAGATGAAGCTAGTTTAAAATTAAACAACATATCAACAACCAGCCAACTAGTCTGCTGGGGTATGGCTAAAGTTGGAATCCCGTCTGGTATTTTTTTTTGACGATGTATAATATCAAAATCCTTAGCCGCTTGATCAGCTTTTTTATTAGAATGGTAAAAACTAACTAACTGCCAGGCCAACTCTTGCTTAACTTGTTTGGGATTTTGTCCGTCTTTTAGATTATTAACCAAACTAGCTACCTCATCCATTGATAAAGTAGTAGTCAGTAGTAAATATTTAGGCAACAATTCGTCGCGAATCGACATAACCCGACCATACATTTCTTTAGCATCGTCTGTTATATTTATAACGTTTCCCCAACTGGTTGACATTTTACGCCCATCTGTCCCCTCCAGCATTTGAGTAGTCAGAATATCTTGAGCCGGCTGCCCGTAAAGCGGTTGTAACACCCGACCAGCTTGCAAATTAAATAGTTGATCAAAACCGCCGATTTCCAAATCAGCCTTAACCATTACCGAATCATAACCTTGAAGTAGTGGGTAAAGAAACTCTCTCAAGCTTATATCTTGGCCTTGGCTATAGCGATCCTTAAAATTACGGCGGGCTAACATTTGCTGAACAGTAAAACAATCAGCCAGCCTAGAAAGTTCTCTCAAATTTAATTTAGACAGCCAACGGCTGTTAAAATGCCATTCAACTTTATTTGTATCCAATATTTTACCTAATTGTTTTTTATAATTCTTCAAATTTTTTTTCACTTGATCAACTGTCAATAAAGGGCGTTTATTTAGCTTGTCAGACGGATCGCCAATCTGAGCAGTAAAATCACCTATAACTAAAACTATTTTATGTCCCAAAGACTGCAAGGCCTTTAATTTTAACAAAGGAACAGAGCGTCCTAAATGAATGTTGGGTCCAGTTGGATCAATACCAAACTTAACCCTTAGGGGTTTATTTTGATTTAGTTTATCAGCTAAATGTTTAAATAAAAAAACCTCTTCTACCCCCCGACTTAGTATTTCTTTAATAGTTATTTTATACATAATGACTTAATTTATTGTACCATATACAATGGTACTATAGAATACAACTATGATAAAAAAACACTATTTCTCCCAGACTCAAAAATGGTCCCAAAGAAAATTAAAAAACACCCGCCGCTGGGCCTATTGGTGGTGGCGATTGTTATCTGTGTTTATTTTAAGCGGATTGTTAATTGGAGCAGCGATTTTTGCTTGGGTAAGCCAAGACTTACCCAGTCCGGAAGGTATTGCTAGGCGCACTGTTTCGCAAAGCACTAAAATATACGACCGCACCGGACAAACAGTACTTTATGACATACACGGCAACGAAAGACGAACTTCAATTGAGTTATCTGATATACCAGACTACCTAAAACAAGCTACCCTGACAGCCGAAGATCGCAATTTCTATGAACACCAAGGTTTTCGTTTTACCTCTCTAGTGCGTTCGGTTTTAGTAAATTTAATAAGAGGCCGCCGCGCCCAAGGTGGATCCACTATTACCCAACAGTTTATTAAAAATGCCGTATTAACCAATGAAAAATCCTACGTCAGAAAAATAAAAGAACTCATCTTGGCCTACCAAATAGAACAACGCTTCAGTAAAGACCAAATATTAAAATTATACTTAAACGAAATCCCCTACGGCTCTACCGCTTATGGTGTAGAAGCGGCTGCTGAAATGGTTTTTGGCAAAAAATCAAAAGATTTAAATTTAGCTGAATCAGCACTTTTGGCCGCCTTGCCACAATCACCAACTTATTATTCTCCTTGGGGCAGTCATGTTGACGAATTGATAAAAAGACAACATTACATACTAGACAATATGGCCGAACAGGGCTATATCAGCGATGAACAATCCCAAGAAGCTAAAAAAACTACCCTAAACTTTAAACCGCGCCGTGAATCAATAATCGCGCCTCATTTTGTTTTTTTTGTCAAAGAACAACTAGCTAAGATTTACGGAGAAAAAACCATAGAACAAGGTGGTTTAAAAATAATAACCACCTTGGATTTAGACAAACAAAAAGCCGCCGAAGAGTCTATTGCCGAAGGCCAAACCAAGAATAAAAATTATAACGCCGGTAATGCCTCTCTGGTTGCCTTAGAACCAACCACCAATCAAATATTAGCCATGGTTGGCTCAGCTGACTATTTTAACGACTCCATACAAGGTCAAGTTAATGTGGCCATAAGACCCAGACAACCAGGCTCCTCTTTTAAACCAATTGTCTATGGATTAGCTTTCGAACAAGGTTTTACTCCTAATAGTCTAATTTATGATGTACAAACAACTTTTAAATCTAATCCCAAAGATTACACCCCTAACAATTACGATGGACAAGAAAGGGGACCGATAAATTTAAGACGAGCCTTAGCCGGATCTTTAAACATACCAGCTGTTAAATTATTATATTTAACTGGATTAAACAATGTTTTAAAACTAGCCCAAGAATTGGGCTACAGTACCCTTAACGACCCATCTCGTTTTGGCTTATCTTTGGTTTTAGGTGGAGCAGAAGTTAGTTTATTAGAACATACCTCAGCCTACGCCACTTTTGCCCGGGAAGGTATTAGTAAACCAATCAGTTATATAATAAAAATTGAAGACAGCGGCGGACAAACTTTACAAGAATTTAAAGACCAAGCTGGTAGCCGCGTCTTAAGCGCTGAAACCTGCCAAACACTTAGTGATATCCTATCAGACAACCAGGCGCGCTCTTATATTTTTGGAGAACAAAACCACCTGACTCTACCCGATCGATTGGTGGCCGCCAAAACCGGCACCACCAACAACTACCACGACGCCTGGACAATGGGTTATACCCCTGATTTGGCTGTTGGTGTTTGGGTTGGTAATTCTGATAATACTGCCATGAAAAACGGTGCTGATGGGTCTGTGGTCGCCGCCCCTATTTGGCAAAACTTTTTTAAAAAAACCCTTCCCCATCTCAAAAACACCCCTTTCAACAAACCGCCTGATAAAAATAACGACAAGCCAATGCTAAATGGTTCTTTGGCTGGACAAACAGTCGTAATAGACAAAAGCTCTGGTCTCTTAGCCACTGAATTAACACCCCCAGAACTAAGGCAAACAAAAAGTTTTACAACCCATCACACTATTTTAAAATATGTTTCTCCGGGTGATCCTTTAGGACCCCCACCAAGCGACCCTTCTGTGGATCCACAATACGAAAATTGGGAATCAGCGGTCAGAATTTGGGCTGATAAAAACGGTCTAATCGATCAAATCCCACCTACCACCTACGATAACTTGCATAATCCTGAAAACCTACCCCAACTCATCATCACTTCCCCCAACAATAACCAAAACATAAACTCAATTCCTTTGTTTTTTTCAGTGGAAACTTATTCCAAAAGAGGAATAACTAAAGTTGATTACTATTTAGATAATCAATCCATCGGCTCGACCACTAAACCCCCTTTTTCTTTAACAGTTGACAAACTGCCTTTTAATCAAGGTGCCCATCTTTTAAAAGTGGTGAGTCAAGATGATGTTGGTAACGCCGCCAGCCAGGAAATAACCATTAATCTAAACCTACCTGACAGTGTTTTATCAAACCTTAGTTCAATTATTTCCCCTCAACAAAATCAAATAAAATTATCTGACCAACCTATAGAATTAATAATTAATAGCAGCCACCCCAGCCAACTAAAACAAATTGATGTTTATTATTCCTTAAACGATTCACCGTCGTATTGGTTGGGTGTTGTTACGGAAATTTCAAAAAAATCTACTTTTCTCTGGCAACCAACCCAAGTCGGTCGTTACAAAATAACTCTAATCACCTCTGACAAAAACTCACCCAACCAACAAACCAGTAGTGTTGACTACTTAATTTTATAAAACTACTGCCTAATAGGCATTAACAAGTACAAATAACCCTCTTGTTTTGCGGATCTTATTACAACCGGACTATTAGCCGAAGTTGCTCCTATTACCACCTCTTGTCCAACCACCGACTGTAAAACATCCAACAAATAACGATAATTAAAAACTGTTTCCAAAGAATCTCCTTGTGATTTATTGGTTGCTATTTTAGTAACATTTTCACCAAGCTGGCTGTTTAAAGAAGAAACCTCCACCTCATTACCGCCAACATCAATTTTTACCTTAATATCGTTAATACCAGAACGAACAAACAACGAGGCTGATTTAACCGCTTGAATCAAATTATTTTTATCAACAACAGTCGTGGTGTTGGTTTGGGTGGGAATTATTTGTTTGTAATCAGGGTACTGTCCGTTTATTAAACGAGAAATAATATTAATACCCCCTAAACCACAAGACACCTGGCTATCTCCTATTAGCAACTTAAGGTCTTCCTCTTGTCCACCAAACAAACGAATTATTTCTTGACAAGTTTTAAGGGGCAACAAAAAACTTATTTCCTTGTCTTGATTTTTTATTTCCAAAAACTCCTCAGCTAAACGATAACTATCAGTCCCCACTAAAACAAGTTTATTTTTTTCTAAAACAACATAAACACCAGATATTTCCGGCCGACTCTCTAGAGGATTAACAGCCAAAACAACCCTTGATAAAGCATCAACTATTGGTTGGCTGGGTAAATAAACCTCTATACCTTGGTTAATTTGGGGTATAACAGGAAAATCATCGCTAGGAGCACCACGTAAGACTGTTTTATTTTTTTCTGATAATAAAATTATATCATTACTACCTTGTTGAAGAATGGTTATGTTTTCTTTGGGTAATAAGGAAACTGTTTCAGCTAGCAATCTGGCTGGTATAGTAAGCTCACCCTCTTCCTCCACTCGACCACGAACAAAAGTAGTAACAGCTATTTCTAAATTAGTAGATATTAATTCTAATCCATTAGCAGTTGTTTTTATTTTAATATTATTAAGAATAGGCAGAGTGGTATTTTTACCAGCAATGTGAACAACTGTATTGATTCCTATTATTAAATTTTCTTGAGTACATATAAATTTCATAGTAGTAGAGGGAGTTAATAAGTTGAAAAGTG
>JBMORS010000164.1:0-6378 GCA_049319925.1 Patescibacteria group bacterium
AGCCTTATCGGTAGTTTTTTTAGCTAAAGAACCGCCGGAAAAAGAAAAAGACACGGCTACTATAAAACCAATCAAACTGATAGCGGCCACCCCCACTACCAACCCCATAATAAAACTTAACTTAGGCGAAACGCCGTTAAAAATACTAGGTTTGTCTGTCATAAAAAACAATTAATAATAATTACACTTAAAGTTTTTTAATTGTAGCACATTCAAAGCTAATGAGTCTAAAACCTGCCCGACATAAGCCTGTACCCAAATCAATCATTAAAAATCAGATTCAATACATGGCTTATTTAAATAACTAATACTTAGGCGCAGTCAGATGGCAGGCGGGCCTGCCCGACATAAGCCTGTGTTTAACTAGCCGTTGGAATAATTAAGCGTTTATAGGTCGCTTATTTTTCCACTAATATTTAAGGATAGCCTAGTGGCAGGCGGGCCTACCTATTTAGAAGGAGCTAAATCATTCTTTAAAATAAGAGCAATCAATTTTTCCCAAACCTCTAAAGGCAAAGATCCTTCCACTTTCCGATTATTAATAAACCAAGCTGGTGTGCCTTGAATACCAGCATCAACACCGACTGATAAATCTTCTTCTATTTCCTTAACTATTTTAGGATCATTCAGGCAAGACTTAAAATCACTTATATTCAAACCCAATTCCGAGGCTAAACTTAAATACAAAGAATCGCCTAACTCATTCTGTCTGTCAAACAATTTATCATGGTACTGCCAAAATTTATTTTGCTGTTTAGCACAATTAGCCGCTTGAGCCGCCGGCAAGGCCTGAGAATGTATGCTGCTAACTGGATAATCACGATAAATAAATCTTAGCCCGTCTGGATATTTAGCCAAGAGCTGCTTAATAATACTATAAGACTGACGGCAGTAAGGACATTCAAAATCACCAAACTCCACTATAGTAACCGGCGCATAAACCGGGCCTAGACTAGGGTCATCTTGACTTATTACCTTAACCTTACTTAAAGGTGGCAAATTGCTAGCCGTGGAATCACCAGATAAAGATTTGGCTAAATCCGGGCTGACCTGCGGCTGGCTTAACCAAGAAAAAACTAACCAAATAACCAAAAAAATTATTAACAGCCACCACCAACCGATTTTTTTATACCAAGGCTTAAACAAGGGCGCTTGGCTATAATTTAATTGATTTAATGAATTATCGGCCATATTTTTAAATTTTAAATAATAATCAACTTTGCGTTTTTAAAAAACGCCTAAATAAAGTTTGGAATAAAATTACCAAAACCACTATTAAAATGGCTGACAAAGTAATATCTCTCAAAATATTTTTTAGAAGATAAAAACTAGCGCCTAGAATTTTTCCTAAAAAAACAAACAAGATAGCCCACAATAAACTAGCTGGCACGTCCACTTTTATAAAATCACGCCAGCCCATTTTGGCTAATCCGGCCACTATAATAGAACTGTGACCAAAAGAATAAACGAATTTGGTTATAAATAAGGTCTTTTTTCCGTTCTTATTAAAATGATCTTCCATTTTACTGAGCCGGGATGGCTTTAATAAAAACCACTTGCCATATCGATCGACAAATTTTCTGCCCCAATGGCGGGCGGCGCCGAACCATAGCAAATCTCCAACCACGGCACCGACAAAAGTTACAGCTATAGAAGCGTAAAAATTCATTATGAATAAAGAAGATAAAAAACCAGCTGCTAGTGGAAATATTTCACCCTCCACTACCACCCCAAAAAACAATATAAAATAACTATAGGACACCAATAATTCCAATAGCTGTTCCATAATTAAAATTTGGGCCAATTATCCTGCCAAGGTTTAATTTGTTCATAAGCCTTGGCCAAAGACAAAACAACCGCTTCCTGCCAAGGCCGACCAATTAGCTGCCAACCAACTGGTAAACCGTCTACACTGCCACAGGGCAAAGAAATAGCCGGCAAACCAGCAATATTAGCTGGCACAGTGTAAACGTCTTCTAAATACATAGCTAAAGGGTCTTTACCGCGACTACCAAAAGCAAAAGCCGTATTAGGAGTAGTTGGCGTCGCCAAAACATCAACTTCTTCAAAAACTTTGGCAAACTCTTTTTTAATCTGTTGTCCAACTTTAATAGCCCGCTTATAATAAGCTTCATAATAACCAGCCGATAAAACATAAGTGCCCAAAATTATTCTTCTTTTAACTTCAAGACCCAAGCCGTCCCCTCTGGTTTTAAGATACTGGTCTAATAAATCATCAGCCGGCCTATTAAGGCCATATCTTAAGCCGTCAAAACGAGCCATATTGGCGCTTATTTCTGCCGGCGCCAAAACATAATAAGTTGGCACAGCGTATTTAACAGTGGGTAAACTGACACTTTGAACACTAACACCCAAACCCGTTAAATCGTCTATAGCCTGTCTAACACATTGGGCGACTTTTTTATTTAAACCGGCGCCAAAAAATTCTTTAGGCACACCAACCCTAAGCCCCTTGATAGGTTTATTAGTAACCGATACTAAATCAGCTAAAGGACGATTTACAGTCGTAGCATCATATTTATCTGAACCGGCTATGGTTTGCAAAACAATGGCAGCATCATCAACATTTTTAGCCATAGGCCCAATATGATCCAATGAAGAAGTCATAGCAATTAAGCCATAACGTGATACACGGCCGTAAGTTGGTTTAAGCCCCACTAAACCACAAAAAGCTGCTGGCTGCCTAATAGAGCCGGCCGTATCACTGCCCAGTGAAACCAAACAAGTGCTAGCAGCCACGGCAGCAGCACTGCCGCCAGATGAACCACCCGGCACAAAATCCAAATTCCAAGGATTATGAGTCGGCCCAAAGGACGATTTTTCGTTGGAGGCACCCATAGCAAACTCATCACAATTAGTCTTACCTAAAATAACCGCACCAGCTTTAATAATTTTATCAACCACCGTAGCCTGATAAGGCGGGATATAATCTTTTAAGGCTTGAGAAGCGGCCGTAGTCCTTAAACCTTTGGTGATTATTACATCCTTAACAGAAAAAGGCACTCCGAACAAAGGCCCAAGTGTTTGACCACTGCTTAATTGCTTGTCCAACTGTTCGGCCCGCTCTAAAGCTTGATCGCGGCTAATAGTCAAATAAGCCTTCACCTTATCTTCCACTTTATCTATTCTAGATAAATACCATCTAACTACCTCACTAACCGAAAATCGGCCTGATGAATAACCTGAAGATAGTTGACTTATTGATAAATTACCAAAATCCATAATCTATTTTTTGAAAACAGGCGGGACGGATAAAAAATCATGCTGATCATCAACGCTTTCTTTTCTCAATAAATATTCAACTTCGGTAAAAGGTTCCACTTGATCAACTCGACCTAAAAACAACTCTCCAGTCGGAGCTGATAAATCTTCTAAAGCCGGCTCTTTTAATTTATCTAAATAGTTTAAAATAACAGCTAATTCAGACTGATATTCTAAAGCCTGCTCTTTAGTTATAGCCAAGCGAGATAACTTGGCTAAATGATATATATCCTCAAGTTCCATGCTAATTAGTATAAAGGATAAAGATGAAATAGCAAAAATGCTTTTAAATTAAAAATCCTAATATATAAATCTTTAATCTATAACTAAACCTACTTCTCAACTAACTTTAAAAACTCATCTTCGTTTATTATCTTCACACCTAACTTTTTAGCCTTATCGTATTTACTACCTGGCTCCCCGCCAACTACTAAATAATCAGTCTTAGAAACCAAACTGTCACTAATCTTAGCACCTATTGACTGAGCTAAATTTTTAGCTTGTAACCGAGATAATTTTTTTAAAGTACCGGTAAATACTACAGTTTTACCCGACCAACTACCGGTTGAAATCTTAGACAAATTAGCTACCTTAATTCCTTTACTTTTTAATTTATTAATCAGCTGACGAACATCGGCCCGACGCAAATAATTAGCTAAACTGTCAGCTACTACTTGACCTATTTCTTTAATGGCCAAAAAATCAGCCTGTTCCATCTTAAGCAAATTATCAAGACTACCCGCTTTTAAGGCCACCTCCCGAGCAGTAGACTGCCCAACATGCCTTATACCTAAAGCTAATAAAAATCTGTCTAAGGATATATTTTTTTTAGCCGCCACGGCCTTTACTAAATTATCAGCTGACAAATCAGCAAAACCCGGTAATTGACTGACTTCTTTGGCTGATAAACTGAATAAATCAGCTAAATCCTTAATTAAACCAGCGGCTAATAACTGATCAATTATTCTAGGGCCCAAGCCGTCTATGTCAAAAGCATTTTTACCAACAGCATAATATAAACTCTCCCGCAAAACCGCGCCGCAATGACTATTGCTACAGTAGTAAGCTACCTCGCCGTCAGACTTCTTAACTTTAGAATCACAAACCGGGCAGTTGGACGGCATGGTAAAAATTTTTTCCCGGCCAGTCCTTAATTTAGGCAGAACTTCCACTATATCCGGTATAATATCGCCGGCTTTTTGCAAAATTACCGTATCACCTATCCGAACCTGTAATCTGATTATTTCATCATAATTATGTAAAGTAGCTCTTGATACTAAAGTACCAGCCAGCTTAACGGGCTCCAAAATCGCTACTGGCGTTAAAACACCGGTCCGACCGACCTGAATTATTATATCTTTAACTTTAGTAGTGGCTTGTTCAGCCGGAAATTTAAAAGCCAGCATCCATCTATCAGCTTTACCAACACTACCCAAAATTTTTTGCTGCCTTATATTATTAATAACCAAAACAACTCCATCGGTTTGATAAGGCAACTGCTTCTTTTGATCCTGCCACTTATTTAAATAAGCCTCCACTTCCTTAAATCCATTCAAAATACGAGAATGGGGATTAGTTTTAAAACCATAAGACCTTAACCATTCGTGAACTTGATCGTGACTAACCTGCCCTAAATCAGACAATATCTCAAAAGCATAAAAATCCATTTTTCGCTCTGCTACTATCTCGGGGCGCAACTGACGAATAGTGCCGGCGGCTAAATTTCTGGGGTTAGCAAACACTGGTAAACCTTTAGCGATTTGGAGATTATTTATTCTTTGTAGCTCGGTTTTTGTTATAACCACTTCTCCCCTGATATCTAATCGGTCAGGCCAGACTAAGCCGCTATTTTTAGCCAAACTTAAAGGAACACTATCAATGGTTCTAATATTAGCCGTAACATCTTCACCAATCTGCCCATCGCCGCGAGTAACCGCTTTTACCAACAAACCCTTTTGATAAGTTAAAACCATAGCCAAGCCATCCATTTTAAGTTCCCCATAATATTCTTTAACAGGCTCCTTTAATATTTTTTCATTCCTAAATTGCCAATCCTTAATCTCTTCTAAATCAAAAGCGTCCTCAATAGATAAAATTGGCCTGGCATGTTTAACTTTGGTAAAACCTGGCAAAACTCCGCCCGCCACCCGCTGACTAGGAGAATCAGAGGTCACTAAATCCGGATATTGTTGTTCTATTTTAACCAATTCATGTTTTAAGGAATCCAAAGCCGCTTCAGATATATCTAATTTATCTAAAACATGATATTGATATCGATAATTATCTATGGCCTGGCGTAGTTTGTTTAGCCTAATCCTGGCTTCCTGTTTATTCATAATAAAATGAATCAAACTAGAATTACAAATAAAAGCTGGGCTTTTATCCCGCGTCCGCCAACCGGCGGAGCAGGATGATTACTAAAGCTATCACAATTAATAACTAAGGAAATTCTTTTTTTATAAAAGAAGAATATTACCCAAAACCCTAATTTATAATTCTTGCTTATTAATTCATAATTCTAAATTCCAATTTAATAACAATTAGAAGTAAATACCGAACCTTTAAAAATTGAACATTGCGAAAAGACAGTATAATCAAACACGGCTGCTTGAGGTGGCAAAGCTGGTAGGGTTACTGATAAAGATTGTTGTGTATTAGCTAAGCGGCCAATAGAACTTATCACCACCCGGGCCGGTAATTCATACACCTGACCTACCGCATTAGGTTGTTCAAAAGCCTGAACAGATAAATCACAAACATCATTATAGAGCGCCCTTAAACGCAAACGGTAATTAACAAAACTGGGATCCAAATTAATCACCACGCCACTGGCCTGACTAGAAGAAAAATAACGGCGTTCCACATCGTAATCAAGAGTGGCCGCCCCCAGCCAAGCCGACCAAACTACTTCCAGCCATTCTGAACCAGCACCAGAACAAGAATTGGAATCGTTATCCCAGGTTAATTTTACTGATTGAGCTTTCACAGCAGTATTTAAAGAATCCTCTGTATTAAACAAATCCACCTGACGACTGTCATTTTTTTTAAGAGTCAAAGTTTCCAGACTCTCGCTTAAAGAACCTTGACGCCACCAAG
>JBMORS010000165.1:0-6303 GCA_049319925.1 Patescibacteria group bacterium
CAGCCCGGCCATTGGGGATTTGATATCCTCCTGTTTAAAATTACTGCAAGAAAATTTAACCCAAACCAACAGTCAGGATAGACTAATTTCCCAAAAAAACGCCCATTTGAGCCTGGCCTTTTTAGGCGAAGTCAATAGTAAAAAAATACCAGAACTTAGTTTGATTTTAGAAAAGATATGCACCCAAACCGCCTCCTTTACTTTAGAATTTGTTACCTGGTCTTGGTTAAAAGCTGGTCGCCCCTTAGGCGTACTTAAAGCCGAAACAAATTCAGCTTTTGATCTATTACAAAAAAATGTTTTAACTTCCGTCAAAAAAATTAATTTATCCGGCGTTGGTCAACCACCTCATTTAACTCTAATTAGAACGACTAAAAACAGCAACGCCAACCGCCTGTTACCAAAAAAGAAGGTTAAACCATTAATCACCAGGGCTAACGGTTTAAGCTTGGTCTCTAGTCAACTAACTCCGAGTGGTCCTATTTATACCATCTTAAAAAAATGGGACTTTAAAAAAGAAAAATTTAGACGCAATGTTATAATTTGCCTACTCAACAAAAATCACCAAATACTTTTAATTAAACACCAAGATAGGCCGCTTAGTTGGCAATTTCCTCAGGGTGGTTTAAAAAAGTCAGAAAATATTACTCAGGCGGCCCAAAGGGAACTCCAGGAAGAAACTGGACTTAGTCAAGTTAATTGTTTGCTTACCAAACCTAACTTTTATCGCTACCGCTGGCCTCAGCACCTTTTGTTAAAAGGAAAAGATCCGGAAAAAAAACAATATGTTGGCCAAATACAAAGCTTGGTAATTTTACAGACTACTAATAAAACAACCGAATTAATTCTTGATAAAAGAGAAGCTATCCAAGCTCTTTGGGTAAAACCCGAAGAATTGCTAACTAAACTGCCAAGAGCTAGGCAATTAGTTGGCCGATTAGTTATAAAAGAGCTTAAAAAAATCAACTGATGCCCATGACTGCTTGATTTTGTCAGCTATATCGGTTAGTTTAAAGCTGTCAGATAAATTATATGGTTAGAGTCCGTTTTGCCCCTTCGCCGACCGGCGAACTTCATATCGGCGGCGCCCGTACCGCTTTATATAACTACTTATTCGCCCTTAAACAAGGCGGCGATTTTATAATTAGAATAGAAGACACTGACCAATCACGATTTGTTCCCGGCAGTCTAGATAGAATTTTACAAGGTTTAAAATGGCTAGGCTTATCCTGGCAAGAAGGCCCTGATATCGGCGGCAGCTACGGACCTTATATCCAATCAGACCGCTTGACTATTTATAAAAATCAGGCCCAAGAATTAATCAAACAAGGCCAAGCTTATTACTGTTTTTGCTCACCTGATCGGCTTAATAATTTGCGTCTAAAGCAACAAGCAGCCAAACAGCCGACTGGTTATGACCGAACCTGTTTAAATTTATCAAGCGACCAAATTGAAAAAAAATTAAAAGATAATGAACCTTTTACTATTAGGCTAAAAATTCCAGAAGGTAACACCGTCTTTAATGACTTAATCCGAGGCTCAATAACTATTGATAATAAAGAAATTGACGATCAGGTTTTGCTTAAATCAGACGGTTATCCAACTTATCATTTAGCCAACGTAGTAGACGATCATCTAATGGCCATCAGTCACGTTATCAGAGGAGAGGAGTGGTTACCTTCCACGCCTAAACATTTATTGCTTTATAAAGCTTTTGGCTGGACGCCACCCCAGTTCGCTCATTTGCCCAATGTTCTAAATAAACAAAAAGCTAAACTTTCCAAAAGAAAAGATGGCGAAACTGTTTGGGTACAAACCTATCAGGCCCAAGGTTACTTACCAGAAGCTCTGGCTAATTTTTTGGCCTTATTAGGCTGGCACCCCAGTGATGATAGGGAATTATATAGTTTAAAAGATTTGACAGAAATTTTTTCTTTAGACAGGGTACGAACCAGCGGCGCCATTTTCGACTTAGATAAACTTAACTGGTTCAATCGGCATTATTTGCAACAAATGACCCTAGAAGAATTGGATAAAAAACTACAAATTTTTTATGAACCACTCCGCCAAAAAAATAATAACCAACGACAAGACACCAAAGCGCTTAGCCAAATAATCCGGGACCGACTGGATAAACTTAAAGACGCTGAATCAGCTGACTGGTTTTTTAATAATAACTTATCTGACGCTTTACCAATTGTTGTTTCACCAAAAAGCTCGGCTACCATAGCCAAAAAATCTTTAAATCTAGCTAAACAAACTTTAGAAAAAATAGATAACTGGACGACAGATGATATTAGGGAAGCTTGTCAAAAAATACAGGCAGATAATAACCTTTCTAATCTGGAATTTTTGTGGCCGGCCCGCGTAGCTGTTACTGGACTTGCCAAATCGCCGGATTTTTACACAGCCGCTTGGGCTTTAGGAAAAACAGAAACTTTAACCAGATTAGCCTGGGTAGAAGAAAACATGTTATCATAAACCAATGAACCGGTTTATAAAATTAATTATTATTTCAGGCGCTCTTTTATTAAGTCTGGCGCCTTTTTTGGCTAGCCAAGCCAGTTCGGTAGATGACCTTAACGAACAAATAAAAAACAAGCAGGCTCAATTGGCTGATTTAAAAAAACAAATTGATACCTATCGCAGCGCCATCGCCGAAAAACAATCACAATCCAATTCTTTAAAAAAACAATTAACAGTTTTAGATGATAAAATCGCCCAAGCTGAGCTAGATATAAAAAGTAAGGAATTATCCTTATCCACGGTTACCCTACAAATTCAAGCCGTAACTTTAGACATTGGTCGCCACGAACAATCTATTGCTGATAAAAGCCTTAAAATAGGGGAGATAATACGCCAACTTTACCAAAACGACCGTAAGAGCCTACTGGAAATAATCGCTCTTAATTCTTCTTTTGGTAAATATTTCGACCAACTAAGCTATCTAGAAGAATTGCAAAGAAACTTACAACAACAAACTAACCAATTACAAACCACTAAAACTGAATTGGAACATCAACAACAAAGTCTGGCCTTATACAAAGCTGATTTATTAAAAGCTAAAAACGATTTAGAAGAGGCCAGAGGACTGCTTGGTAGTGAACTTAATACTAAACAATACATCCTTAGACAAACTAAAGAATCAGAGAGTCGCTACCAAAATCTTTTAATTCAAGCCGTTCAAGAACAACAAAAAGCTAATTCGGAAATAAGTGGATTAGAACAAGAAGTCAGGCGCCGCTTGAAAAGCCAAGGTTTAAGCAGCTTAGACAAAATGGATACTAATTTTATTTGGCCAGTTAATCCTTATAAAGGAATTTCCACTTATTTTAACGATCCAACCTATATCTTCCGTAAGTACTTTGAGCATGGGGCCATAGATATCCCAAACCCCCAAGGTAGCCCCATTAAAGCCTCAGCAGCAGGCTACGTGGCTAGAGCCAAAGATGCCGGCTTGGGCTATAGCTATATTATGATAGTCCATAATAACGGCCTGGCTTCGGTTTACGGCCATGTCAGCCGTATTGACGTGGAAGAAAACAGTTTTGTTACCAAAGGCCAAATTATCGGTGCTATCGGCGGCATGCCTGGCACCAGAGGCGCCGGACGACTGACCACCGGCCCACATTTGCACTTTGAAATAAGGCTAAATGGCCTACCGGTTAATCCCTTAGACTACTTACCTTAAATAAAAAAGGCAGGTCTGCTTAAAAAACAAACCTGCTTTTAGGTTACATTATTTCCAAAGTTTTATGACAAAACTCTTTTAAGTCGCCCCAAAAAATTTCCACGCCATAATCTTTCTTAAGATCGAAATCTACATATCTGGCGCCACTAAAACCATGCTCTATACCGGCAACAATCTTACCTGGCCATTTTTTAGGATTTTCGTGTACACGAGCAAACCATTTACCAATTTCAAAACGAGTTGATTGGGCATAGGAACCATTGTTAGCACAATTTTGCATAGCCGCACCCCAAAACATTATAACACCCTTAGAATGGCGACCGGTTAAATCCATATGATATTTAATCCAATCGCATTCCTTATACCACTCATCCATATCAAAACCGGATAAAATCAATTTTTTGGGAGAAATAATAATTATCTCTGGATTTTTATTGTGGATTATTTTAATAGCCTCACTATGCCAATCCGGGGCGCTTTTAACTGGTCCGCCCAAATAAATCACTTCCTGGTCAGGTAATAATTTTTTAAGCTTTTCTGGGTAACGAATAACCTTGAATTTTTTCATTTTAATGTCCTTGTTTTTGTTGTTTTTTGGCTTATCTTAAACAAAAAACAAAGATGTGTCAATAAAATACTAAATCAATATGCCAATAATAAAAAATTTTATTGTAGTTAAAACAAATAAATGACATAATAATTTTATGCCTCATATAAATCCCAATGGAATAGATTTTACTGTAGTAGTTTTTATTGTTTATAAAGACAAAGTTTTATTAATCCACCATTTAAAAGAAAATAAATGGCTGGCGCCTGGCGGACACATAGAAACCAACGAAACACCAGATGAAGCGGCTTTAAGAGAAATAAAAGAAGAAACTGGTTTAGACATAAGAATAACCAGCCAATTACCCACAATTGATTCTATTAACGGAGACAATACTATTTTACATACTCCAGAATTTGTCTCTATACACAACATTAATTCCTGTCCAGGACATAGACACTTGGCCTTAATTTATTTTGCTAAAAGTTTCACAGATAAAATAACCCTGGCTAGTGCAGAACACAGTCAAATTAAATGGTTTAACTCAGAAGAATTAACCAATCCAGCTTGGTATATACCCTCTGATATTATTTGGTTTGCCAAACAAGCTTTAAAACAAGGTTTGTAAATTATTTTTTCAAAGGATGAAATTTGCGGTGCGTAGTTTCAGCATACTTATCCGAAGCGTGCACATAACGGGTAGTGGTATCTAGTGATTCATGGCCTAGCAATACCTGTATGGCCGCCGGATTAGCCCCGCTTTCTGCCAAATAAGTGGCAAAACCATGCCTAAGTGAATGAGCCGAAGTAGGCACGTTAATCCTTAACTGCTCGCGATACTGTTTTATCTTCATTTGTAAATAATTAGTAGAAATTCTTTTGGCAGCCTTGCCGGCATTTTCACCCCGATAAGGAATAAACAATGCTGACCAACTATCATGGCGCTGAGCCAAATAAGCATTAATATGTTTTAAAGCTCGATCGGTTAAATAAACAAAGCGTTGTTTGCGTCCCTTACCAGTCACAAAAATTCGACCGCTTAAATCTATTTGCGATTTATTAAGGCTAACCAGTTCGGAAATACGTAAACCAGTAGCAAACAATACCTCTAGCATAGCCCGATTACGTAAAGCCACTGCTTTATTCTTTTCTATAACAGTCGGCGATTCAATAAGCTTAACCAACTCATGCAACTCAGCTACCTGAGGATGTTTTTTTTCTGTTTTAACAAGTTTTACAGCTTCCGGAGCCAAAGGTACATTATAATCCATATCTATTAAATATCTTAAATAAGCCCTAAGACTAGATAACATGCGGTTTAAAGAATAACTATGCAAGCGAGCATTGGTTTTATGTTGTTCAGCCGTAGATCGATCAATAGAGTTTAAATAAGCTTTATAACGGTCAATAACTCTTTTATCCACCTTAGAAAAGGGGAGTTTGCTATCTGATAAAAAATTAGAAAAAACTTTTAAATCGCGTTCGTAATTATAAATAGTTTCCGGAGAATAATTATTAGTCTGCAAAGATAATAAAAAATCATCCATATATTCCAGGACTTGGCCTGAAGATTTGTTGGTAAGGCTTTTGGGGGAGGCAACCGGCAGTTTATTAACTAATTTAACCATATGTTTTAAATATGATAATTTTAATTGAGTGTAAGAGATATTATACTCAGTTTATCATATTATTAATAATAAGGCAAATTAAACCTTAATCTTATAAGCAATCCTCTAAACCAATACATAAACAAGTATCTAAATTAAAGCTATCTACACAGCTTAAATATAAATGCTTTTTAAATCACTAATTTAATTCTTTAGTCGTACTAATATTTGTACCTGCCGCCTTTAAACTAAACCCTGATTACATAGTCTGATTAACATAATCAAGGGCTTAGGAGTCTGGCCTTATCACCTGACACTGTAGACTCTAAATATAAATTTTATATTAACCCAACCACAACAAATAAATAATCTAAAGACTGTTGTTACAATTTCATTAATTTTATCACTACCCTGTTTTATTATTATTTTTACAACACTTTTTACTAAGGCAAATAAAG